>CAZASB010000208.1:0-8454 GCA_964487655.1 uncultured Planctomycetaceae bacterium | reverse complement strand
ACCCACCAACGATCTACGCGACCTTGACCCACCCTACGTAGATGAATAATCCGGGTTAGGGTTTCGGGGGCTCCTAGTTCCACTCGAATGCTCAAGTCTCGCTTGGCCAGATTTCGAGGCAGGTCGATCAGTCGCAATTCCCATCGTGATTGGATGAAGGCCCTCGAAATGGCCGAAGAGCGGGCCGGAGAGCCTGTCCGGGATTTGCCTGCCGCCCGAGATGTTGGCCTATTTACTGGAGGCTTACGTTGACGAGCGATCGTCTACTAAGGCGTAGAGGGCATCCGCCGAGAGGACATGGGCAAACGAAATCCCCGGCCGCGAGCGCGGAGGTGACCTTTTCATGCCCATGCACACCCTGCATGGAGCACTTGCTCCTCCGAATGTCTCGGGGTCTAATGGTAGTAGAGGGACTTGCACGCGACTGCTTCCAAGCAAAGGAGCTTTTCATGAAACGTCGCACGTTTTTGCAGCAAGCCGGCGTGCTTCTGGCCGGCGCGACGGCGGTTACTGCCGCAGAGGGAGAATCGGCACAACGGCAAGGTGAAGTGTCAAGGAATCGCCGCCCAACCGTCCTGCTGACCTCGGCCAAGAGCGATTTGGGCGAAGCCCTGCTCGACACTCTCGGCGGTGGCTTCCAAACTCGCTCGGCCAACGGACCGTTCTTTCGCGACGATGCCGGACGCCTCGAACGCCTGCTCGACGGGGTCGATGCGATTGTCCACGTGGCACGCCCGACCGAAGGCGATAGCGGCGCCGACCTGCTCGACCGGCGAATGCGCGGCGCCTACGATCTGCTCGCCGCGGCCGCGGCCGGGGGGGTCGAACTAGTCGTATACCTCAGCTCGCTTCGGCTCGTAACTGGTTACGACGCGAGATATCAGGTTGACGAAGATTGGCAACCCGTACCCACCACCGATCCGGAGCAGCTCTCCCATTACTTAGCCGAGTGCGTCTGCCGCGAGTTTGCCCGAGAACGGAAGCTTCGGGCCATCGTGCTGCGACTAGGCGAGATTGTCCAAGGGGAACCGCCGCGTAGCAGCGCGTCCGATCCGCCTTGGGTGAGTCGAGCCGACGCCGTGCAGGCGGTGCGTCTTGCAATCGAAGCGCACTTCGGCCCGCGCAGCGCGGGTCTGCGAGCGTGGAACGTTCTGCACATTGCGGCCGACGTGCCCGGCGGACGCTTCCCCATCACGCGAGCGAACCGTACATTGGGCTATCGCCCTCAACTCGGTCCCCAGGCATAACGGAGGCTTTGCCATGAACATCCTGTTGATCGGCGCCAACGGCTACTTCGGTCCGCACGTAGTCAAGGAGTTGGGCCCACATCATCATCTGCGTATCACCGATGTTCAGCCTGCTCCGCCGGAAATACGTCGGGAGTTTCCCGACCACGACTACTTGAATCTCGACGTGACCTCCGCCGAACAGGTAGCTCGCGGCGCGAAAGGGATGGACGCCATTGTGAACCTTGCTGTTGTGCGCCGCGATCCGGTATTGGCGTTCCAAGTGAATGCGTTGGGCTGTTATCACGTCATGCAGGCGGCCGTGGAACACGGCATTCGGCGCGTGGTAAACACGGGCCCGCACTTCACGGTAGCCGGTCCGAGTTGCGAGCACTTCGATTTCGGCATCAATCCCGATATCCCACCGCGGCCCGGCACGGGATTGTATCCAATTACTAAGTCACTCGGACAGGAGGTATGTCGCGTCTATACCGAAGAGCACGACATCTACGTACAGGATCTCCTATTCTACAGCCTGCTGGAAGAGCGAGACCTAACGCCGGGCAGGGGTGGTGTTTCTTTTGTGGTTGGCTGGCCGGACGCGGCCCGCGCGGTCCGGCTCGCCCTAGAGATCGACTTGGCTCGGCTACCGTCGAAGTGCGAGGTTTTCTTCATCCTCGGCGACCTCCCGCAGCGGAAGTTCCTCAACGACAAGGCCAAGCGTATTCTTGGCTTCAAGCCTCAAGGCAACGTTGCCCGCCTCTTCACGCGGCCCGAAGCGGTGGAATGATTGGGAGCGGCCAGTCGGCAAGGCGTGTATTCTTACTGTGCGGCTTAGCGGGAGTTTCGCCATCCGGTTACAAGTAGGAGCGAGATCTTGATAAGATGGATTACAAGAGGTTGACGGTGATGCCCGGCGAGCGCGCGGCCATCGGCTTCACGCCTGCCGAGAACCGCATGTGGGAGTTGCGGATGCGCGGGGCCACGTTTCAGAATTCAAGGATTATTACCTAGGGCTGATGGAGCGCGGTCGAGGCCGCTACGCCGATCCCCTGGCCCAATTGCTGGCCGCGGGCCAACCGGAACTCGCCCCCCGTCTGGCTCGTTTCCGGAAACTCATCGCCGACCTGCCCAGCCCAGAGAACGAAGGTTCGGCCCCGCCTCTCGTCGAAGGCAAGACCGTTCAGGATTGGGCTCTGAGTTCGACCGATTTCGAGGCCGCCTTGCATGCCGCCGCGGCCCTCTGCAAGGCCGGAAAACACGCCGAGGCCATCGACGCCTGGCTCCGGCTCGGTGCGTCGCGCAGCGAACCCGACGAGCGGTATCAAGCCATATCGAGCGCCGCCGAGTGTGTCCGCCTGCATCAGGGCAACGAGGCCAAGGCCCTGGAGCTTTGCCGGCAAATCGACGCCGAGCCGTATGTGAAAGCGGCCCGCGCGCGGATCTATCAATGGGCCACCTCGCCCAAGCAAGTTCTGGCCGACCTGGGCGACGAGGATCTTTCGGTCTGGCCCGAGGAACTTGCGGCCATCGGCTATGCCGTGCGCGGCGCGGCCCATTTCCAGCTTAAGCACGGCCCGGAAGCGGCGCGAGACTACTTGCGAGCCTTCCAGTTTGCCAAGTCCTACCAGAAGTGGTCGGCCTTCCAACGCCTGGGCGACACGTGCTGGAAGCTTCTCGAGGATCCCGTGCTGGCCGAGGCCTGTTACCGCAAGTGCATGGCGGACTTTGGCGGCGGATGGCCGGGGCTCCAGGCCCGCGTTAACTTGGGCGAATTACTCTGCGAGCTGAAGCGTTACGACGACGCGCTGGCTTGCCTCGACATGCCCTCGCTCGAGGGAACTTGGGCCGCGGCCATGCTCATCGGCACGGCCAAGGCGCATGTTGCCGCCGGGCGCAAACCCGAGGCCATCGCCGCGATCGAAAAGGCGCGAGCCACGGTCGGCGTCATGGAGCATCAGAAGCGAGAGTGCGAGGCGTTCTTGGAGAGTCTAAGATAAGCCTACCCCACTCAGCGAGGATGTGTAACTTCTTCGCAACCCGCCCCAGCTACCGCTACCGGCGGCGTCAAACGCTCAAGCGAGAAGTCTCGCAAGCACAGCTAGCTACCTCGTCCTGAAAAGGAAAGGCCGTATGGACTCTGTCAGTCGAAGTAGCTCACGGCGTTGAGAAACAGCGGCAGGCCGTTGCCTACCTCGCCTGCTTCGCCGCGCGTCCAGCGGGGATGGTGCGTCGGGTCTAAATGCCGCTCCGGGTGCGGCATGAGCCCGAAGATGCGGCCGGTCGGGTCGCACACGCCGGCGACGGCGGCCACGGAGCCGTTCGGATTGGCCGGATAGGGAATCGTCTCGCCCGATTCACCGTCCTCTAGCGCGTACCGGAGCACGAACTGCCCATCAGCTTGCAGTTGACCGAACGCTTGCTCGTCGCGTGGCACGAACTTTCCCTGGGCGTGAGCCACGGGAAGGTACATGCGTTCGATACCCCGGAGGAACACGCACTTGCTCCCCTCGGCGCGCAGGGCAACCCAACGGTCTTCGTACTTGCCAGAGTCGTTCCAGGCAAGCGTTGCGACAGGGCCGGCTTCGTCACCGGCCACCAGCACGCCTGCCTTCATGATCGCTTGGAAACCGTTGCAGATGCCCAGGATGAGCTTGTCGGCGTCGCGGAAGCGAAAGATGGCCTCGGCCAAGTGATGACCGAGCCGCATGGCCAGGATTCGACCGGCGGCCACGTCGTCGCCGTAGCTGAACCCACCCGGAATGCATAGTATCTGGAACTGGTCGAGCAAGTCGGGCCGTTCCAGCAGTCGGTTGACGTGGACAATTTCGGCTTGCGCGCCTGCTCGCTCGAACGCAAAGGCCGTTTCCCGGTCGCAGTTCGTGCCGGGGGCTCGCAAGATGATGACATGAGGCTGAGGCATCGTTCTTTTACCAGTCCAAGGGCTTCTGCCAGGCGTTCCGGAGCGTATCGAGGTCGGCCTCGATGGTGGGTATGGTGGTCATTTCGTCGAGTCCTTCGGCAATGTCGGCCATTGGGCGTGGCAGATCGAGGATTTCCAACCGTTGCTCGTCGGTCACCTCGCCCACCAGGGCGTGAGGCCACCCGTCTACCGCTTTCGTGAAGGCTTCGGCGTTTTCCGGGGTCACTTCCACGAGAAATCGAGTGTTCGATTCGCTGAAGAGCAGCTTCGCGGTGGTTGGGGCCGCAATATCATGGGGTACTTGGCTAAGCGACAGTTTCATGCCATTGAGACCAGCCAGCGCCATTTCGGCGGCGGCCGCCGCCAGCCCGCCCTCGCTCAGGTCGTGGCATGCGCGAACCAGGCCGGCGTCCATGGCGCGGTGTAGCGCCTCGAACAGGCCGCGTGCCTGCTCCGGGACGACCTTGGGCGCCTCGCCGCCCGAAAGTCCGTGAACTAACGCGAAATGCGACCCACCCAATTCGTCGCGCGTCAGCCCGAGCAGATACACGTAGTTCCCCGGTTGCTTCAGGTCCATCGTTACACAGCGGCTGACGTCGGCCACTTGCCCCATGGCGCTAATCAACAATGAGGGCGGAATGCTGATGGGCTCCCGGCCCTCGGGTCGGAACTCGTTATTGAGGCTATCCTTGCCGCTGATGAACGGCGTGCCGAACGCGACCGCCATGTCATGACACGCCAGGGCCGCGCGCACCAGCGAACCAAGCGTTTCCGGCCGGTCCGTATTGCCCCAGCAGAAGTTGTCGAGGATGGCGATTCGCCGCGGATCGGCGCCCACGGCCACGCAGTTGCGCACCGCCTCGTCGATGGCGGAAGCGGCCATCCAGTAGGTGTCGAGATCGCCGTAGCGGGGGTTCATGCCGCATGCGATGACCAGCCCGCGCCGCGAATCGAGCCGTGGCCGAATGACCGCCGCGTCGCTCGGCCCGTCGTTGACCGCGCCCACCAGCGGCTTGACCACGCTGCCCCCCTGGACCTCGTGATCGTATTGCCGGATGATCCAATGCTTGCTGCACACGTTTAGCGATCCGAGAATCCACAACAGATCGTCCGTATAGTCGGACGACTGGTGTTCGGGTTCAACCAACGGCGCGGTGGCCGGCGGCGCGTACGTGGCCTCGCGCACGACCGGCGGGCGGCCGTCGTGCAGTAGTTGCATGGACAGGTCGGCCACCTCGTGCCCCTCGTAGGTCAGCCGAAGCCGGCCGGTGGGCACGTAGCGCCCGAGCACGGTCGCCTCGACGTCCTCGGCGTCGCACAGGGCCTTCAGCTCCAGCCACTTCTCCTCGGGCACGGCTAGCACCATGCGCTCCTGGGCCTCGGAAATCCACATTTCCGTGTAGCTCAACCCCTCGTATTTCAGCGGCACGCGTTCCAGGAAGACCTCGGCGCCGATCTTCTCGCCCATCTCCCCCACGGCGCTGGAGAACCCGCCGGCGCCGCAATCGGTCACGGCGTTGTACAGGCCTCGGTCGCGGGCTTCGAGAAGCACGTCAAGCACCATCTTCTCGGTAATGGCGTTGCCGATTTGCACGGCGCCACCAGAAAGCTCGTCGCTCTTGCTGGTCAGTTCGGCCGAGCTGAACGTAGCGCCGTGGATTCCGTCGCGGCCCGTGCGCCCGCCCATGGCCACGATCAGGTCGTTCGGCCGCGGGGTTTTGAACGACTTGTCGCGGGGGATAATCCCCACGCTGCCGCAGTACACCAGCGGATTGCCGAGGTAGCGAGGGTCGAAGTAGAGCGCGCCGTTGACGGTGGGAATACCCATTCGGTTGCCGTAGTCGCGCACCCCGGCCACCACGCCGCGCATGACTCGCCGCGGATGCAGCACGCCGGGCGGGAGCGAGTCGGGCGGCGTGTCGGGCGGCGCGAAGCAGAAAACGTCCGTATTGCAGACCGGCTTCGCACCCATGCCCGTGCCCATCGTATCGCGAATCACGCCGCCAATCCCCGTATTCGCCCCGCCATAGGGTTCCAGGGCCGAGGGATGGTTGTGCGTCTCCACCTTGAACACGACATTGCACTCGTCGTCGAAGCGAACTATGCCTGCGTTGTCCACGAACACGCTCACACACCAATCGTCATCGCCCAGGTTGCGGCGAATTTCGGCGGTTGCCGCGAAGATCGTCTCGCGCAGCATGTTTGTGAACGTTCGCTCGCCGTCGGCGTCGCGATAGCGGATGCGGCCGGCCAGCGTCTTGTGGCTGCAATGCTCGCTCCAGGTTTGCGCGAGGGTCTCCAGCTCCACGTCGGTCGGATCGCGGCCCTGCTCGCGGAAATGGTCGCGAATGGTCTGCATCTCGGTGAGCGAAAGGAATAACTGCCCGTCGAGGCTCAGCCGCATGAGCGAGGCGTCGTCCATCGCGGCAAGCGGCACGGTCACCCGCTCGAACTGGTAGGGCGAGCCGAACTCGAGCCGATCGAACGGAAGCGGGCCGGCCACGACCTGCTCCACCGCGTCGTTGGCCAGCAGTTTCCAGTAGAGCTGCTCTTGCTGGCTCTCCGGTACGCCGGCAATCCAGTACTTCTTCAGCGTGCGCACGGCCTCGGCCGGCGCGCCGAAATCGGTAATGGCCTCCAAGGCGCTCTGCGCCACGGGGTCCATCACACCCGGCTTCGGCAGCACGTGAACCGGTTTCATGCCTGCCTCGGGTGGCGTCATCAGGGCCGGATCGCCCGCCGGCGCCACCACGGTGCGTTCGACCACCGGATCGGCCAGCAGTTCGCGGGCAATCCGCTCGACTTGGCCGCGGTCCAGCGGCCCTTGCACCAGGTATCCCCGGGCGGCATGCACTCGCATCTCGGCGGGCAGTCCGGCGTCGGGCGCCTCGCCGACCACTTGCTGGGCCGGCCGATCGGGTTGCCCCTCGGCGGGGTAGATATCAACTTCCCAGAGCATCGCGTTTCTTCTTGCCTTCGGTGAGGAGTTGTTCCACCCTGTCGAACTTTCCGTCGCGCAGGGCGGCATGGAAATCGGCCAGCTTGTGGCCAAACTTCTCCAGGGCGTCGAGTACGTTTTCGCGGTTGGTCGCCATGATTTGCCTCCATAACTCTGGCGAGCCGGCCGCCAGACGCGTCGTATCTCGCAACCCGGCTCCACCCAGGCGGAGGTAGGGCTCCGGCATCGTGGCCACCAGGACAGAGGCGGCAACATGGGGCAAATGGCTGATCATGGCCAGGGTCTGGTCGTGCTCGTCTGGCGACATTTTCACGACCACCGCGCCCAGGGCCTGCCAGAGCGCTTCGAGCAGGTCGTAATCGTGAGCGTGCGTGTTGACCGTGGGTGTCAGGATGGCCATTCGGCCTTCGAACAGGTCGGCTTGGGCGTAACTCGGCCCGGACTTTTCGCTGCCGGCCAGGGGATGACCGCCCAGGAAGCGACAGCCGCGAGGAAGATCGGCCTCGATCGCCTCGACAATAGTTCTCTTGGTGCTGCCGACGTCGGTAATGAGCGTTCCCTCCGGCGCATGCCGCGCGGCAATGCCGGCGTGCTCGACAAGCAGGCCGACCGGCGAGCAGAGGATGACCAGCTCGGCCTCGACCACGCCCTTGGCAATGTCTACCGTGGTGCTCGTCACGGCACCGGCGCGCCGGGCAATACGGAGACTCCCCTGGCGGCGGCCGATACCAACGACCGTTTCGGCCAGTTTGCGCTGGCGAAGCGCAAGGCCGATTGAGCCCCCGATGAGCCCCACCCCGACAATAGCGACGTTTTTCAGCGGTTTCATAATATACGACTCTTGCGGCACGAGGCTGCCCGATCGGGGGCGTTTCTCGCGATGCACGCCGGGCGGAGTATCCCGAGGCCCGTCGGCGAACAACTTGGTTGCCCATTGTAACGCACGAGGCTCTCATCGTGGCAGGGGGGCCTAGTCGCGTCCGTGCCCCCATACCAGGGTTATTCATCCTAGGTTAGGTGGGTCATCCGCATAGCCTCCGTGCTCGTGCTCCGCGGTAGCGGTGTTCGCCATCGCAATCGAACGTCTCGCGCGGCGCCAGAAATCGCTCCTCCCCCAGCTACTAGGTCCCAGTTTTTTGGGTGGCAGTTCTCAAGTTTTCCACATTCCTCCGGCGTTTGGACGAAGCGGCTTCGCGATGCGAAAAGTCTTGTCTTTTTTGGGTGGCAGTTTTCGTCTCTTCCACATTCCTCCTCCGCCCAACCCCCCGGCTGTATAATCAAGGTGCCACGAATTAGCCCGGATTATTCATCTACGTAGGGTGGGTCGAGGTCGCGTAGATCGTTGG
>CAZASB010000207.1:0-8455 GCA_964487655.1 uncultured Planctomycetaceae bacterium | reverse complement strand
CGCCAAGAAACTGCCGATTACCCCTTTAAGTGGGCCATTGATCAAAATGCCTTAATTCAGAACAGTGATTTTTGTCCGCAAAGGATCTCGCTGGGCTTCTCATAGTGGCACCCACACATGCAGGCGTATGTTTGGAGAAGGCGTTGCTATCCCCCGATACATTACTGGCCACGCCAACTGCTGCTCCTCGCCCTACTCAGCCGCTTGCCGCAACACCTCCACGCCACACAGCACCGGCTTGAGGGATGCGGGCGAAAGGGGCTGCAACTCAATGGCAAGGGTCTCGTCAACCGGTATTCCGGAGAACTTCTTTACGACCGCGCGGCGCGCCCCTCCAGCCTCGGCTCGCACGTCCAATCGGTCAAGCACCGTTCTGCCCTGGATTGCCACGCGGAAGACTCGCTGGCCGAGCTGTGTTGCATCGCTTGGTTCCGCGAAGTGGAGCCGAACGGTGTACGACACGGGATCGTTTTTTGGTTTGTCACCCGGCGGTTCAGGCTCGATCACCAGGCGTGCCGTCTCCTCCTTCTTGCCATCAGAGCGTCCTTCTGCCGACAGCCGGATGGTGAGCGACGAAATGCCTTCCGCGCCCGAAGAGGCCACCCAGCCCGGTCCGGGGCCGGAGAAGCGGGAACTGTGATGACGAAAATATGTCACATCGCCTTCGACCTCGACTGGCACCTCCGGAGCGGTACCGCCGGCTCGAGGATGTTCCAGCCACAACAGACCGTTGTCGGCCCGCCGGTTCCCTGGAGCGCCAAGGTTCACGCCAACGCGGTGGACTCTCCACGGCTCCTTTAGTGCAAACGTATTGTACGTCCACATATCCAATTCCGGCATGTGGACTAGCGCCAAGGACGTTTGATTCTGATACGCGCAGGTGCAAGTGCGGGTATAATCCGGCGCGTTGAGTACGCCGTCGGCCGCGATCAAGTTGGACGTACACCCCGACTTGAAGCCGCCAAAATTGCCCGTACCGCCGTGTGAGTCCAGATCGTAGAAACCTGCCGCGCCTGAACGGAACGTGAGAAGGTGCTCGCTGGCGACGGCCGTATTGCAACCGTAGGTGCGCATGACGGTCCACGTGACCGGCTCGCCGGTGATCGGGTGGGGAACGGTTGCCGGACTGCCATCGAGCAGGTGGAATGCGCCTTGCGACGGGTTGTAACTGCGGGTATTCGTGATGATCAAATCGTTGTGAAGAATGCAGGGACCGGCGTAGCTCAGATTGGGCTGTTGCCACAACACTGCTCCGTCCTCGCCCCGATAGGCAGCCATGCCCTTGCCGACTTCGTCGGGGCTGCGGTCGCTGGCGGCGGCTCCGGCCTGCAACAGGATGTCGTGAGGCTCGGAATATCCAAGCCAACTGCCAAAGGTCGCATCGGGGCGCTGCCAGAGGACTTGCCCGCTGGCGGCATCCAACGCGATGAGCCGATAGTCGGGCAGTTCCTGACCTCGACGGCGAAGCTGCTCCTCGACTCGGCTGGGGAGTTTGTCGAGACAGTAGATTCGGCCACCGCCGGCCACAATCGCGTTGTGGACGAAGCTATGCACCGCGTCGATCTTCCATTGTACGCGGCCCGTACGCCGGTCAAAGGCAACCAGCCCCAAGCTGGCAGTCTGATCCGGCGACCAGGCGATTCCCCGCTTGCCCTCCGGGGTAAACTCGTAGCCCAATCGCTGGGAATAGTCGCCAAAGCCCACGCCTGCCAGCAGCAGGTTCTCGTAGATACCGACGAAGCCCCAATCGGGCCTCCGGTCCCCGTCGGCGGGAATCTGGAACTCGCGAACCGTCTCGCCGGTCGCGGCGTCCAGGAGCAGACAGCGGCTGTCGATCACTAGGTACACCCCTTCCTCGGCCACTGCGTAGTTCGATCCTCGCGCGTTGGCACCAGGGAGGTGAACCTGGTTGTAGGCGGTACTGAGGGGCATGTTGGCGTAGGAGGCGTCGAAAAAGACGTTGAAAGTACCCAGATCGTCGAACTCTCGCTTCCACAATACGCGACCGGTGTACACGTCGCGGGCGCTGAGCGAGTTGATGCCTTGGATAAACAGCCGGCCGCCAAGCACCTTCGGGCTGGGACCATGCCCGTGACGCGGCAGCACGTCAAGGTTTGAACTACCGCCGAACCACAGCAGGCCCAGCGGGAGCCGAACTCGCTGGTCGTCCGACTTCACCG
The DNA here is from genome assembly GCA_964487655.1 of uncultured Planctomycetaceae bacterium. Lineage (GTDB taxonomy): Bacteria > Planctomycetota > Planctomycetia > Pirellulales > Thermoguttaceae > PWXP01. The sequence continues at coordinate 6,275 of CAZASB010000207.1, read as the reverse complement.
TATTGGCAATATCTCCATAGAGGTGCGTCCACGGGGCGGCGCCGGGGAGCGGCCCTTCGCGCCCGATCATCAAGGCGCCGTCCACTCGCGTCAATTCCGCCTTGGCCAACTCCATCCTCGCGACCTTGCCGGCCAACAGGGCCACTTGGCCCACCTCGGCCGGAATCCACAGTTTGCCACCGTAGGGACGTAGCGATTCGTACAATACCGGTAGCAGTTCCGGCAACCGATCCTGCAACGATCGGCCGACGACCATCAGGTTGGCCATGTACCGCGGCGCTCGGAAATCGACAGGCTCTCCCAGGCTGACGGCAACGCGGTCGCCGTAAATACCGGCCTCGTCGAAATGACGGCGGAGCCGGTCAACGCGCCCGGCATCGCCATCGACGACCACCACGTGTAGTTCCGAAGCGGCCAGCACGCCTTCGAGCAGCGGCAGATCGTCCGCGCCGAACCACAGCGCATAGCCGTCGCGAGTACGAGTCCTACGAAGAAGCTGCTCCGCCCGCGCGGCGCCATCCGCCGCGGGGGCTTGGCGACGCGCCGTTCTCCGCACCGAGTTCGCTGGCCTCTTCTCTGCACCGAAGGCCAAGATTCGCCCGTCGTCGGTCACGGCGAACAGCATCCCGCCGCCGGCAAGCAGCCGCCGAACCGAGCCTTCAACAGGTAGCGACCAAGCGATCCGCGCCGCCGTCTCTCCCTTGGGCAACTCGATTGCCACGAGCGATCCGCCCCCGGCAGCGTACAATCGCTCACCCGCCTGAATCAGGTCGCCGCTACCATCGACCTTAACCTGCCACAGCAGGTTCTTGTCGGAATCGAACGCCTGGATTACCGGGGCCGAGGGCTTCCCGTCCTTTTCGCCCGGCGTATTGGCTGCGTACACACGGTCGGCGGCGAGCACCGGCTCGTTGATCTGCCACTTGTCGTCGCCACCGTCCGAGAGCGTGAAGGCCATCGTGCCCCGCTCGCGGGTATGGACGAAATAGCGCGACTCGCCGGCGGCAACGAACGAACCTCCTTGGCCCTTCCCCCCAAACTCGAAGTGCTTCTGCTGGCCGGTCTGCCGATCGAATATCGCCGGTAGCGACCGCCCGCCGGGCACCAACAGACGTTCCTCGGTAGCGGCAAGCTGCCCTTGCGGGGCAACGCCGGCGAACGCCGGAGCGCCGTGCGGTTGCTTGACAAACGTGGCGCTGACACCGTCGTTGATCCAACGCAGTTCGCCGCTTTCGGCATCCACGGCATAAATAAAAGTACCCATGAATGGCCAGATGCTCGCCGCGAAGTAGACCACGCCGTCGCGGGCCACCGGGCCGCCACGCGCCGGCCAAGCGGAGATTATTCGCTGGTTGCCAATCACCTTCTGCGCCGCCGGAGCCCCGCGAAACCGCCACAGAAGCTCCCCATCCGTGGCACGTAGACAGTACAAAAAGCCATCATCGCTGGCAAAGTACACCTTTCCGCCGAAGGCCGCGGGCGAGAAACGCACCGGCCCATCGGCGTAGAATGACCACAATTCCTCGCCCGAGCGGATGTCCAGGGCAGCGACCTTGTCGCTGTCGTTGAAGCCGAGGAACATGCGTCCGTCGGCCACGACCGGCTCAAAAATCGTATCGTAGGGCATCATGTCCTGGTTGAGCGGATCGTCCCACACGGGCACTCGCGGAGCCTCATGACGCGTCCAGGCCGGATGGAGCGAGTCGGGCAGATCGTACGGCGAAGCCGCCGTGTGGCCGGAATCGTAACGCCACATGGGCCAGTCGCCCTCGGCAGCCGACAACGGGACAATGCCTGCCATGACCACCACGCCTGCCATGACCACCACGCCTGCCATGACCACCGTGGCCATCCGCCCGCAATTAAGGCCAAGCGAATCGTGCTGCCTGCGACCGTGATTACGCATGATGCTCTCCTGTGGTAACTCGAACAGTGCCCCTTTCGAATGCTACCGAACGATCCGACGGCACACTCTCCAAGCTGCAATTGTAGCACCAACCGGCGCATTCTGGATAGGGTCTCCGAATCCGCTCGGAGCCCCGGCCGATCCTTTGGACAGCATGTCCAGCGGCATCCTACTTCGCCGCCGGACGGAGCAAACCTTGCGGATCGACGCTGAACAACGCAGGGATTCCCCGCAGCACCAAGTGGCAATCCTCCAGGACGCCCACCTTGGGGCGAGTGATTCGCACTCGCCACGCTTCGCCTTCCGCGGTCGGTTCGCGCTCGGCGATAAACGACTCTGGACGGCCAATATCCGCCTTCTGCCATCGGGTTTTGCCTGCGGCGTCGAGCACCTCGACGGAGAGCCGCTCGCCGTCTCCCTCGCCCTGAAAACGCATACCAAATCGGCGGGCCTCGGCCGGAACCCAGAAATAGAACTCACCGGTCGTTCCCAGCAGGTGAACCCGGCCCTCGCTGCCGGCAATGCTTGGCAGATGGGTGGCGGAGACCAACTGCGACGTATGCCGTTCCGCATCGCAATGTACGGCGAAGACGCCGGTGGCGTCGGCCGTGAAGCCGTACTCGGCCGTCTCGCCAAGCGGGACGATGAGCGGCTTGAACTTCTTGCCGGCCGGGCCGACGGCATGAACCGTCATGCCCTTGCTTGGCAACTGCCCCACCGCCTGGTGTCGCAGCCGAAGCCGAACCTCATCGCCCTCGGCGGCATGGAGCAGATACGTTGCCTGCCCGCGCACTCGGTGGTGCGGAAGCTTCTTATCCTCATTCGAGGTGATTGGCGCTACCCGTGTCAACGGCAGCCCTTCCAAGGCAATCAGCGGGATTTCGAGTACCCTGTCAAACGGTACCCACTTATCGAGCACCTCCCGGTTGAGCTGGTAGACCGTCTTCTCGCCACCGCGATCCACGGCGATAGAGCCCGTTATGTCCAACAGGTTTGCCCCAATCAGGTCATCGAATACCATGAGCGGACGGTCCACCCGCTCGCGAACCGTCAGGTTGACAAACTCGACACCGCCGGTCGTTTCCAGGTCGCCGCGACGCGTACTGAAGCGGATCGGGGCCATGAGGGCCGGCTCGTCGGAAGGGTCAGTCACGGTACAATCGACAAACCGCAGCCGAAGTCCCGTGGGCGGCTTCGAGCCGATACGAATGCCCGCACGGCCTTCGTCTTCGAAACGACAATTGACGAACTCGATCAGCCCCTTGACCGGGCCCGCCGGGCCGCAACTGGTGACCACGCTTGCCGAAGTCGCGTTCGTTCCTCGCGTGACGCAGTTCTCGATGCGGATAGAAACCGGCTCGGAGGTGCCGTCCAATGGCCGAAGGTACAGGTGGATGCCAAGCCCCACGTTGTTCTCGATCACGCAGTTACGCATCACGCAGTTGACCAAGCGTTCAGCAGGATGGTTCGGTTCGAAATCGATGCCGGCCTGCGGTGCCGTGCCGCCCGTGTCTTTGAGCACGCAGTCCTCAATCAACAGGTTCTCCGCGGTAATGACGCTGATGCCCTGTCGATAGTTCCGGTCGCACACGACGTCGCGGATGGTCACGTTCCGGTTGGTCGTCCGGTTGTTGCCAATACCCAGGTAGATGCCGTCGCCACCCGACTCGGCCAGCGTGAGCCCGAGAACGGTCACGTCGGTGCAGCCGTGGAAGTTGAGCACGTGGCGCCACTCGGCCTTTTCATAATCCGGCCCGTCGTAGTCGGCCCGATGCATCTGGAGCGTTGCTCCGTAGCCGGTCAGCTTGATGTTGGTCTTGTTCCATGCGTTGAACAGCGCGTCGGACTTTCCGCGAAAAGCGCCCTTCTTCGCCTGGATGACCACGCCCGATTCGAAGAACAGTTCCTGGTTATCGGCCAGATTGATCTTGTCGACAATCCACGGGCCAGCCATCTTCTCAACGACCACCTTCTCCGCCCCCGAGTCGATGGCCGCCTGGAGCACGCCGGTTGCCTCCTCAGCCAAGTAGCCCCACCAGGTGGCATGAGCCACCTTGCACTTGCCTTCAAGCACCTCGCGAATCGCCTCCTCGTTTCTCAGGCCATCGGCCAGAGTAGAGGCAGCAAGAGACAACAGAACGACCATGCTGAGGAGAGAGGAAAACCACGGTGCTCGATTATTCATGATAGGCTCCTGAAATTGACGGGAAACGCAAGTGGATCGGCAACGTTCCGGCTATGTCCAGTTTAGCTCATCGAGTCACCGGCAACAATGGACACGCTCAATCTGGCAGGAGAACTGCAAATTCAGCTGGGTATCTGGAAGCCGACGGTTTACACACGCACGGGGCATGAAAACAGTCACCTCCAGGCTTGCCCCGGAGGATCTGTGACTGGTCAGCTATGATTATCCGGCGACATTCCCCTGAAGAACGTGACACACGACCGCCAGAACCTATTGTTCCGCAATAGCCTAATAGGCACTTTGACAACTTTGTTCCATCCATGTTACACTGATCACCGTCCAGGTTGCGAACTTTTGGAGTGTTTCCAGAGCCGAGTTCGCCTGCCAAGATAGGAATCAAACTATGAAGGAGAATGTCATGCCACGTAGAACTGAACTCGATCGTCGCGGATTTCTCGGAAAGTCTGCTGCCGCCGGACTCTCCGTTCCCATGTTTGTCTCGGCCGCCGCGCTGGGCGCGGATGGCACGACGGCGCCCAACGATAAGATCCAGATAGGCTTGATCGGGGCCGGAGGCATGGGCAACGCCAACCTGGCCAACTGCGCCAAGCACGACGACGTCGCGGTCACCGCCGTATGCGAGGTATGGAAAGAACGCCTCGACGCCACCCTGGCCAACTATCCCGGCGCCAAGGGATTTAACGACTACCGCGATCTGCTCGCCAAGAAGGACGTCGATGCCGTGATCATCGCGTCGCCGCCGCACTGGCACGCCCTCCAAGCCATCCATGCGTGCGAGGCCGGCAAGGATATCTACCTCCAGAAGCCCATGACGCTCACACTCGGTGAAAGCCTGGCCGTGCTGGGGGCCGTCAAGAAGCACGATCGCATCAGCCAGGTCGGCACGCAAATCCACGCCGGCGAAAACTACCACCGCGTGGTCGATTGCGTTCGTTCCGGCATGTTGGGACCGATTGGTGTGGCGCGAACCTTCAACATCCTGAACATGGGAGTCGAGGGCGTGGGCAACGATCCCAACTGCGATGTGCCGGATGGGCTAGACTGGGACCTATGGGTCGGCCCCGGGCCCATGCGGCCGTGCCATCCGATGATCATCAAGACGTCAGGAACCCATTCGGCTTTCATGGCCTACAGTGGCGGCTGGTCGCCCTGCTGGGCGCCCCACATCATCGACCTGCCAGTCTGGGCACTTCAATTAGGGCTGCCGACGATGGTCAGTTCCTCGGGCGGCCGGTATGTTTGCCAGGATGCCGGCGATGCGTACGATACCCAGGAAACCGTCGTCCAATATCCGGACTTCACGCTCACTTGGATGATGTCGCAGATTAACTCGCATCGGTTCGACTTGAAAGGACGCATCGGGATCTACTTCCACGGCGTCAACGGAACCCTCTACGCCGATTACGGCACTCGCCAGATCGTACCCGACGGCGACCGCATGGCCGGCGCCGTGGAGCCTGAAAAATCAGTGCCCGATTCGCCCGGTCACGAGCGTGAATGGCTCGACTGCCTCCGCACGCGCGAACAACCGAGCTGCAATGTGTTCTACCATCACAACGTGAACGTGCCCATCGTGCTGGGCAATCTCTCGGTGAAGTTGGGCCGTTCGCTGCAGATCGATCCCAATTCTGGCTGGATCGTCGGCGACGAGGAAGCCGCCCGGCTTTCCATTCCAGAATACCGCGAGCCCTGGAAGTTTCCGCAGGAGTATATCAAAGTGTAATTCGCTCCATTGAACGGATCAAAATACGGAGCATTCCTACCGCGGCATGGGCTGCGATCCGGAAACGAGCGAGTTGCTGTTGGTGAACGTCGAAGCGTATCATGGTCAGCGCTGGGTCTACCGCGACGGCAGCGGCCAGTGGCGGAACTCCGGCCTTGTCGAGTTTCCCGACATCGACAGCTACAAGGAACCGATTCCAATCCGGTTTCTCTATCCTGGCGTGGCTCTGCACAACGGGGCCACCCATGTTGTTACCAATGGCGGAGTTAACGATGAGAAATTACTTTCTGCTTGGGCTTGTTCTTTTCTGGATAACCTGGACGGCTGCATTCAGCGCCGAGCCGATCGACCTCGGTTCGCGCCTGGAGTTGTTCGTCGATGGGCATCTGGTGGCCGGCCTGTCCGGCGACGCGCGGCTCCATTTGCACAAGCCGGAGCCG
>CAZASB010000206.1:0-8532 GCA_964487655.1 uncultured Planctomycetaceae bacterium | reverse complement strand
CGAGGTAGGACCGCGACCGGCGGCCGCCTTCCTTGGCTTCGAGGGAACCAACACGGCGCCAACGCTCACCGGAGCGACTGTGGGGACGGTCACCGGCCTGCTCACGGCCCAGAACGATTACACGGCCGAAATGTGGTTCCGCGCGGGCGATAGCATTCATTCCTACGGCCACTACCTGTTGCATCGAGGAACCGGCTCACAGGATGGCGACTTCCTGGGCATACGCTCGTCCGCCGCTCCGGAAGAACAGCGGGACAGGCTGTACTTCTATGACGGCGGTCGTTTCGACGGCACGACGGTTCTTGAGAAGGGCCAATGGTATCACGTAGCCATGACACGGGAAGACGACCTCGTGACGGTCTACCTGAACGGTCTGGAGGAGATAGGCGTCACAAGAACTCCCAACAGTGGCTTGATCAGTGGCCAATGGGTTTTGGGGGGCCGATCGGACAATGCTATTATGCATTTCACCGGCAACATCGATGAGATTGCCATTTACGCCGGCGCGCTTTCACAAGAGGACATTCGCGCGCACTACTTGGTGGGCGTGCCCGAGCCGTCGACCTGGTTGCTGCTGGCCTTCGCCAGCCTGAGCCTTGCCGTTCGCCGCCGACGGAAGAAAACGCTTTGGAGTGCGGTGGCTTGACGCCGCTTTTTTCTTTTTTTCTTTCCTTTGCGGACGTCCTGGTATAGTTGCATGGCGAGTACAAGAAAGACGAAAGCGGTGTCAAGCCACCGCACTCCAAAACAACCGCTTTCCTTTTTTGCGATAGCTTTGTTGGTTTAGGGGTCAGTTGCAAGGACGTGAAAGAAAGAGGCTCTTCCGTTTCTGGGTGCAGAATTGCCTGACACGTGGATGAACCCGGATGCTGAGACATCCGGAACCATCCACCCTACGTCTTTTCACCACGGACTTGCACCCAGAAACGGAAGAGCCAAGAAAGACGAAAGCGGTGTCAAGCCGCCGCACTCCAAAACGGCTGGAAGAAAGCCGACACACGTACGAAGGGAACCACACGATGAAACAACAACTTTGCATTACTCGCCGCGGATTTCTGGGCGCCACGGCGGCAACGGCCGGCGGCCTGCTGTTGCCGTCCGATAGGACACTATTTGCGGCGGACGCCGCGGCGACCGAAGGCCCATCGACCGAACATTTCTGGTATCGATTGGCGCCGGAGGGGCCGTACATCGACTCACAGCGCGGCAACAAAGCGTTCGGCTTCACGGACGAGATGCTTTGCCTTTCAGAGGATAATAGCCACACGTGGCCGCACAGCCTCCCGTTCCCGGACACGCAAAACATCACGTTCAGCCACATCTTCAAAAATGGCAACGTCTTGTTCGCCACCCAGACGAAGCTGTACCTCAGCACCGACAATCTGAAGACCTATCGGCAGGTTGCCCTGAAGAACACCGACGGCGCCGACTATACGATCCACACGCCCCAGAACGCCGACAATCCCGGCTGGTATTTCGTCAGCCAGACAGGCGTGAACTCATGGCAGGTGGGCGACGTGGAGATGCTCGTTTGGGGCAATTACTGCAGCGTTGTTGGTGGCGCGGCCCCACCGAACATTTACTACTCAACCGACAACGGCCAGACCGTCAAGATCGCCTACGCCTTCGGACAAAACCCGTACCATCGCGACAACGGATCCGCCATCGGAGGCAGCAGCGGCACCCTTCTCGGCGATCCCCGTAATCCGGTCATCTGCCGCCATATCCACTCGGTGGCGTACAACCCGGCGGAGAATGCTTTTTACGCTTGCACCGGCGATCATGATCGTCCGGAGGGCTACGAATGCAACTGGCTCCGGGGCGCCTACGACGCGGCAAAGGACACATGGGATTGGAATGTTGTGGTCTCCGAAAGGCTCAACTCGCGGTACAAGGCGGGCGGCATCAACTTCATCGACGGGCAACTGTACTGGATTAGCGACGCAAACGGTCCCCAGCCGCACGACCGCGGGCTGTTCCGTTGCGACCCGGCCGACATTGCCAACCCCGAGAAGCACACCATGCTGTTTAACCCGCGATACGAATGTGTTAACATGATCATTCAGGACGGGGTGATCCTTGCCGGGCATTCGACGGGGCCGTCGCCATTCCACACAGGGTTCATAGTTTCGCCGGACCTGGGCAAGACGTGGGCGGAATACGACCTGAAGGAATTGGGCAACCGGACCCCCGTGCGTTTTCAAAAGAAGAACGAGGAAGGCTGGTTTCGCGTGGACTTGCGTGATCGATGGATCACTCGCGCCGAGGTGATGTTCATCAAGCCAAAGAAGGGCTAAGGGCCGACATCCGGCGTCGCTTGAGCGTGCAACGGGATTGCCGTCGTCAGAACACAGGAGTGTGAAACTGATGCAAAACGTACAAAACCGCAAGATTGCTGCGTTCACCCTGGTGGAGTTGCTTGTGGTGATTGCCATTATCGGCATTCTGATTGCGTTGCTCTTGCCGGCCGTGCAGGCGGCGCGCGAGGCGGCCCGCCGGCTGCAATGCACCAACAATCTCAAGCAAACGGCACTGGCCATCCACCTGTACCACGACGTGCATCGGCAGTTTCCGCCCGGCTACGGCTATTTCAACAAGCCCTACGGGACGCAAGACCGCCAGGAATGGCCCTGGTGCGTGCGGCTGTTCCCCTACGTCGAGCAGCAAGCATTGGCCGACATCATGCAGTCGCGGTGGGGTTTCCCGTCAGGAACCACAGGCACGGTGCCGGCGGACCTAGTGCCGGTGTACACGACCATGATCTCCAATTGGCAGTGCCCGTCCGATCCTACGGCATCGCAGCCCCGCAACGCGAACGGTAAGTGCGCTTGGTCGACCCCGAAGGGCGCTCGCATTTCCTATGCGGCCAACCTAGGGATAGGACCGATGGAAGGCACGATCGTGCCGGCAAGCAAGCTGCTCGCCGGGCTGTCGTCCAGCGAGCGGGTGGAGGGCGTGTTTGGGGTGAATCGGGGCGCGCGCATTTCGGCCATTACCGACGGCACGACGAATACGATCATGCTGTCGGAACTGATTTGTGGCAGCGACTGCACGATCCGTTGCGCTCAGTTCTACGATGAGGGACCCGTCTTCTCGGCCGACTACTGCCCGAACGACATGACGCCCGACTTGGTTCGGCATTGCGACCCGGCGGACGCCAACCAAGGGCCGGCGCCGTGCGCGCCCGGTTCGGGAATCTACGGCGGCATTTTGGGCAGTAATTTGAACATGGTCGTCCATACGGCCCGCAGCAAGCACCCGGGCGGCGTGAACGCGGCCATGTGCGACGGCAGCGTGCGGTTCACGAGCGAGTCGATCGCCCTGCGCACTTGGCAATCGCTTGCCACGCCCTCCGGAGGCGAAGTGATTCAAGGCGAGTTCTAATGGAGCCATGAACGGTTGCCTATCTCAGGATTTCCCCGTACACTGATCATTGGTTCGTGTTTAGGGGTAAAGGGCTCAAACTAGGGCATTCTGTCCGATCGAATACTAAAGGAGACAGTACATTGAAACTCGGAACGACATTTACAGTGTGTTTGCTCGTTGCGCTGACAGCGTTGACATTTCTGACCGGTTGCGGCGGCGATGGCCGGCTAGGCGCTTGGGGCACCGTAACGGTGGACGAGAAGCCGCTGGAAAACGGTGTGATCAGCTTTCAGCCGGTTGCCGGCAACCAGGGGCACTCGGCCGGCACCAGTATCCAAGCTGGCCGCTATGAAATCGAGGCCGGCAAGGGGCTCTTGCCCGGCGAATACCAGGTGCGAATCCAGGCATTCCGCAAAACGGGCCGCATGGTCGAAGACCCGCAGTTCGGGCAAGTGGAGGAGACCGTGCCGATGGATTTCAAGGAGGGCAGTTCCTTGAAGGCGACCATGTCAGCGTCGGAGAAGAATCAGATCGATTTCGACCTCCACTCAGCGACCACCGGGCCATAGAACGCGATCCGCACCATCCCATCTGAAATCACGTAACCGTTCACGGGGGGCTGTCTCAATTTTCGCGGCGGAAGACGTATTGGTTGTGGAGAGCCATCTTTCACCGCGAAAAAGAGACTGTCCCCTTCGGCCGGCCGGTTGCGAAATCACCAACCTCACGAAGGAGTCATGACCATGCCGGGCAGACCATCGACCACGCGGCGCGCGTTCCTTCGGACATCCGCCGCGGCCTTTGCCGTGCCGACCTTCATTCCCGGAGCCGCCCTGGGCACCGAGGATAAGGCCGCCCCAAGCAACCGGATTGGCATCGGAATGATCGCCCTGGGACGCCAGGCGACCGGCAGGAATCTGCCGGTCTTCCTGCGCCATCCGCTCAGTCAGGTCGTTGCCCTGTGCGACGTCGACCGCTGGCGGCTCGAGCGGCAGCAGGCCAACGAGCAACTGAAAGGTTGCTTCGGCACGACCGACTTCCGCGAGGTGCTCGGCCGCAAGGACGTAGACGCCGTCATGGTCACCACGCCAGACCATTCGCACGTACCCATTGCCCTAGCGGCTATCCGAGCTGGCAAGGACGTGTGCTGCGAGAAGCCCATCGGGCTGTGCGTCGCGCATGGCCGGATCTTGGCCGACGCGGCGGCCAAGGCAGGCTGCGTGTTCCGAACCGACAGCGAGTTCCGGTCCATCCCGACGTTCTTCAAGGCGGTGAGCCTGGTGCGCACGGGGAAGATCGGCAAGATTCACACGATTCGCATGTCGGTGCCACTCTGGAACGAACCGCTGCCCATGCAGCCGGAAATGCCAGTCCCGGAGGAACTCGATTACGACTTGTGGCTCGGCCCGGCTCCGGAGGCCCCGTACACGGAGAAGCGGGTGCATCCGCGCAAGGGCTACGGCCGCCCGGGTTGGTACGCCAACCGGACGTATTGCGACGGCGTCATCTCCAACTGGGGCTATCATCCGGCCGACATCGTCCAGTGGGGCAACAACAGCGAGCGGACCGGCCCGGTCGAAGTCGAAGGTCGTGGCGAATTCCCGCCCGCCGACGGACTGTGGAACGTCATGCTCGGCTTCGATGTCCGCTACCGCTATGCCGACGGCGTCGAGCTATTCTACACGGCCCTTTCCGATACGTCGAAAGGCCAGTGCTACGTCCGCTTCGAGGGAACCGAGGGGTGGGTCTGCGCGTGGTACGGTCCCGACCGACTGGAAGCCGAGCCGACATCGCTGCTGGAGGCGGAAGTCGATCCCGAGGCGTTCCCCTTCGTATGCAAGAACGAGAAGCACGACTTCATCGACTGCGTCAAGAGTCGCGGCCAAACGCTCGAAGACGCCGAGGTGGGCCATCGCTCCAGCAGTATCGGCCAGCTCGGCTACATCGCCTGCCAAGTCGGGCGGAAGCTGACCTGGGATCCGGCAGCCGAGCGGTTTGCAGGCGATGACGATGCCAACGCCTTATTGCAATTGCCACCCGGTCGCGCGGAGTGGACGGTGTAGGCGAGGGGCGAAAACTGACGTGCCAGTGGGAAGGGCTTTAGCCCGCCGTCTTCCATATCAGGGCGACACGGATATTGAGCAAGACGAGTGGTATCACGTTGACATGACCCGCCAGGGTGATCAAGTTATGGTATACCTCAACTTGCCGGCAGCATGGACGAGATTGCCTTTTTTGCGATAGCTTGGGATGTTTCGAGATTTGATTGCGAGGACGTGAAAGATCGGTTAATTCGTATCAATAAGCACTTCCGGCGGTACGCGCGCCAGGTCTGGCGCGGTCCAGTTCGCCCCGGAAGCCTGCAACTCGGCGGCTGAAAAGGTGGTTGTCAGCCCCAGACACGCCGCTCCAGCAGCCTTTCCGGCACGGATGCCGTTGGGGGCGTCTTCGACAACCAGGCATTCTCCCGGCGTCAGACCCAGCCGCTCGATCGCCAGCAGGAAGATGTCCGGAGCCGGCTTCTTGTGGACTACCTCCAGACCGTTGACGCAGGCATCGAACGTTTCGGGCGGCAAGCCGATTTCCGCGAGATTCCCGTGCATCTTCACCGAGTCGGCGCTGGTGGCCACCGCCAGACGTATCCCCATTTGCCGGCACTGGGCGATGAACTCGCCAACGCCGGCCAGCGGCTCCAGCCGTCCGCGAATGATGTCCAGGTAGATATCGTACGTTCGCCTCTTGTCCTCTTGCAGATCCCATGTGATGCCATACTGTTCCGCCACGCCGCCGAGATAGCGGTTCTCGCCAGCGCCGACAAACGGCAGGAAATCCTCCGGGCGGACCTGGAGTTGATACTTTTCCGCGAACATTCGCCTCGCGGCTTCGCAGATAAACGGCTCGGAGTCGCAGAGCACCCCGTCCATGTCAAAGACCACGCCGCGGAACCGGGACGAAGTGTCAGGTTGAAGCTCGGTATTCATGCCCATAGGTTACCGGGCGTGCGATACCGCAACAAGGAGGACTGGGCCAGATCCGGCCGGACGAGGCGGCACGGCGTGCTGCCGGTTCGTGTCGCTCTGGAGTCGACACTTTCCTTTGGAGCGGGGGTTGGGTATAGTGGACAATCTGCTGGGATTGTCCACCCTGCCAAGTGGTTCCGTTTCTTTCACGCCATGGAGCGAGTGATGTCCGAGTGTACCGCCACCTGCCTCGAAAAGCAGCCGAGGCCGAGTCGCGAGGATCTGAAGCCGGGGGAGGTGCTCTGCACGTACTGCCCGGCGAAATGCTGCCGCTACTTTGCGCTACCCATCGATAAGCCCACTACGTGGCACGATTTCGATTACATACGTTGGTACCTCATGCACGACCGCGCCACCGTGTTCATTGAGGACGAGATGTGGTACTTGCTGGTCCACAACAGGTGCAAGAACCTGCGCGAGGACAACCTTTGCGACGTGTACGACATGCGTCCGCAAATCTGCCGCGACTACACCACGAAGAACTGCGAGTACGAGGACGATTGGGTGTACGACCACTATTGGGAGACACCCGAACAGATCGAAGAATACGCCGAAGCCGTCCTCGGCCCGCGCAAGGGGGGCTCGTTTCGCAGTCCGAAACCGGCATAACCTCATGATTACACCGCGTACGCTCAAAGGATTCCGCGACTACCTGCCCGAGGCCATGATCCCGCGCGAGCGGCTCATGGAGACGGCCCGCCGCGTCTACCGTTCCTACGGGTTCAGCCCAATCGACACGCCCGCGCTTGAGTACCTGGAGATACTCGAAGGCAAGGGAGGCGAGGAAACCGACAAGCAGCTCTACAAGTTCCAGGATCACGGAGACCGCTGGGTCGGGCTGCGATTCGACCTGACCGTGCCCCTGGCCCGGTTCGCCGCGCAGCACATTGCCACGCTGGGCACGCCGCTGAAGCGTTACCACATTGCGGTCGTGTGGCGAGGCGAGAACACGCAGCGAGGCCGCTACCGCGAGTTCATGCAATGCGACTTCGATACGATCGGCACCCGCTCCTCGGCAGCCGATATCGAAACGGCGCTGGTCATCCACGACCTGTTCCGCGCCATCGGCTTCGAGCGGTTCCGCATTCGCGTCAACAATCGCATGGTCCTCACCGGCATGCTGGAGAAGTTAGGCCTGGCGGAGAAATCGGCCGGCGTACTGCGTGTACTCGACAAGCTGGCCAAGATCGGGCCGGAGAAGGTCGCCCAGGAGATGGCCGAAACGTGCGGTGCTACCGATGCCCAGGCTCGGCAGGTGTTGCAACTGGCCGACATCCGCGGCACGCGCGACGAGGTGCTCCGACAGCTTGAACCGCTGGTGGCCGGCAGTGAAACGGGGCAGGAGGGCGTTGCCCGACTCGGCGAGTTGGCTGCCGGCATGGCCGCCACCGGCGTGCCCGACGAGCGACTCGTCATCGACGTTTCGATCGCCCGCGGGCTCGACTACTACACCGGTACCGTTTTTGAGACCTTCCTGGACGACCTGCCAGGCATTGGCAGCGTCTGCTCGGGGGGGCGGTACGACAACTTGGCGGAATTGTACACGAAGCAGGAGTTGCCAGGCATCGGCGCGTCGCTCGGGCTCGACCGGCTACTGGCCGCCATGGAGGAATTGGGCATGATCGAGCCGGTTGCCACGCCGGCGGAGGTGTTCATTGCCTATTTTGACAAGGCGCGGCTGCACGACTACCTGGCCCTGGCCGCCCGGCTGCGGTCGGCCGGCCTCGGCGTGGAGGTCTATCCGGAGCCGAAGAAGCTCGGGCAGCAGCTCAAATATGCTGACCGGCGGGGGCATCGCGTGGCCCTCATTGCGGGCGAAAACGAGTTCGCCGCCGGTACCGTGCAACTGAAGAACCTGCGTGCCGCAAGTCAGCAAGTTATTGCGGTCGAGCCCGCCGAGGCCTTCGTCGCCGCCGTGAAGGCCATGGCTTACCTCGTGGGATAAGCTTCATGCTTCCCCTTCCTTCATCCTGGCGGCTTGTGCCGCCGCGATGAAGGGAGTAGTGGGGTCGCGAAAGGCCACTGTAGCAAAGAGCGTGAAACTCCCACGGACAAGCCGTGGGCATCTTGTTCTTGCAATCGCATCCGATCTGGGTAACCGTTCACGGAGCGGCGCAGGCAGTTTTCGCCGCTAAATGCGAAGGGG
>CAZASB010000205.1:0-8630 GCA_964487655.1 uncultured Planctomycetaceae bacterium | reverse complement strand
GCACGACTCTCCGAGTCGTGAACCTCCCAGACATGAACTCGACTCGGAGAGTCGAACGACAAAGGCGCATGAACTCGACTCGGAGAGTCGAGCGACTATTTGCTATCGCTCGCCGAAAGGGAACGTGTAGCGGCACGGCGCAAGCCGTCCGACGCGCCCACGAAGCACAAGGCCGAACTCGATTCCCTCCCGACCCTCCGCTTCCAAACATTCTCAAACACGCAAGTTCAGGCCGCGTGAAGTATACATTAAAGCGGCCTGCACCTAGAAACGGAAGAGCCTATTCTTGCAATCGCTTCCGGTACGCTCGTGAGTAGGTAGCTCATGTGCTCGACAGCGTGGCAACTGTCATCGTTACGCGACCTCATAACCCTTGCGTTGCGGGCGGCTGAGCCACTGGTTGGCCTCGTCGTCCCCGAGGAACTGTTCCTTCTCCGGATCCCAGCGGAGCGGGCGGCCGAGCCGCATGGCGATGTTGCCCAGATGGCACGTGGAGACGGACCGATGCTGGCTGACGACGTCGGAAATGGGCGTGTTGCGGGTCTTCACGCAGTCGAAGAAATTGCCCATGTGGTTCAGGATGGAGTCGTGCTTGCCCATGCGCGGCGGTCGGTCCAGGTTGTCGTGGGCGTAGAGCCGAAAGTCCTCTCGCTCCAGCGGCGCGTCGGCCATATCCTCGACTGGCTTGCCCGATAGCGTGCCCCGGTTTACAAAAATCCGTCCTTCCGTGCCGATGAACATAATGCCGTTCCGGCCATTGTCGAGAACGGTCATGGTGACGCCACCCGGGAACACGTACTTGGCATCGAAATCAACTGCTACGTTGTAGCCGTTTTGCACGTCGGGCATTCGAGCCTTGCCTTGGATTTCGACCGGGCCGTTTGGCTCGGTGCCGATGGCCCACTGGGCGATGTCCAGGTGGTGGGCGCCCCAGTCGGTCATCTGCCCGCCGGAATACTCGTACCACCAGCGGAACGTGTAGTGGCTCCGCTCCTTGATATATGGCACGGCCGGCGTCTGCCCCTGCCAGAGATCCCAGTTGAAGTGTGCCGGCGGGTCTTCAGCAGCAAACGGTCCGCCCGTCACATTCTTGCCCAGAATGACCTCGACTTCCTGCAGCTTGCCGATCCGCCCCCCTCGCACCATTTCGCAGGCCAATCGGAACCGATGATCGCTCCGCTGCCACGAGCCAACCTGCAGTACGCAGCCCGTCTCGGCAATGACCTTCGAGAGCAGCTTGCCCTCGTCGATGGTGAGCGTGAGCGGCTTTTCACAGTAGATATCCAGGCCGGCGCGGGCCGCGTCGATGGATATCTTTGCGTGCCAGTGGTCGGGCGTGCCGATCATCACGGTGTCGATCTTTTCCTTATCGAGCATCCAGCGATAGTCTTCGTACAGCGTAGCCTTGCCGCCGAAGTGCTCGACGGCCTTCTCGCCAATCTCGCGATCCACGTCGGCAATCGCCACAATATCGCCGTATTCCGCGGCAATTTCGGTAATGACCGTTCCCTGGTAACGCATGCCAATGGCCGCAATGCGGAACCGGTCGTTCTTCGACCGCGGCTTGTCGGCGTCGTCCGCATGCGCCGTGAAGACATACGGTACCGCACTGGCGCCTGCGATTGTGCCGGCCGTGGTGCGGAGGAAATTGCGTCGGGTGATTCGTTGCATGATTGGGCTCCTTGTTCATTCGATGGGCAGAAAGACCACCTGTTCCTTCCATTCCACGTCGGCTCCCGTGCGGCTGGCCTGGTTCCGCAGTCGCTGGACAACTGGGTTGGCCGTTTGGTTCGCCTTCTGACGCCAATATTCCCAGAGTTCATCCTGGCGGACCAGGTAATGCTCGGCTTTCTCCCGGTTAGCGAGATACCAAGCGATTGCTCCATACATGGCTTCCAGTGAGAGCGAGGGGTATTGCTGAACGATCGCTTCCGGCGAATGCCCTTGCTCGAAAGCGGCGACAACGGAGTCCAGCATCACCCGCGTACCGACAATACGCAAGACGCCATGTTCGTCTTCAAGCACGTACAATTTGGACTCCATGACTCCGGCCTCGAACTGCGAAACAATCCGGGATACGCGATTTCCCATGCGGCCGAGAACGCTCTCGCAACCGCAAACTACCATACCTCCATTATGACGTTGCCACGCAGCCAAGGCAAGTACCGCTTGCCCTGCCGGTCCAGGGCATCGACCAAGGGAGACGTCGCTGACAAATACGATGAATACCTGTTTGTTATCGTTCCTTTAACAGCAAGCGCCATGGCGACCTCGCTGAGCCTACGGGACACTGCACCGCAGCCATCAGATCAATCCTTCCAGGTACGCTCGCGCGCGGTTGATCTCGGCCGTGCATTCGGCCGCGGTGGGCAGGATGGGGATGCCGCGCGGCACGGGATGCATGAATATCTGGAACGGTCCGTTGAACGCGACCTTCTTCAAGGCCGCCATCACGGGTTTGAAGTCGAGCGGTCCGCGGCCGGGCATCTGTCTTAGTTCCCGCTCTTTCGGCAGCTTGGTCATGCACCCGTCGCCATGCTGCCATGCGTAGAACACGGTCAGCTTGGGGCCGATGTGTTCGATCAGGTTGGCGAGCAGTTGCGGATTGTCGGGCAGATGGTATGGGGCCAGGGCGATGCCCAATCCGGCTTCCGGCGCGAAGTCGGCCAGATGGCGAATCGAGTCAGGCGAATGGATCAACGCGTTGCCGTGGTTCTCGATGGCAACGGTCACGCCGGCTTCAGCGGCGGCGGCCGCGGTCGGCTTCATCTTCTCGACGAACTCGCGGACAGCCATTCGGGCTTCCTCGCCCTCGACGTTCTTGGGGCCGGTGCTGCCGGTCACCAGCGTTCGACCGCCAAGGCGTTTGAGTACGGCAATCTCGTCAGCCAGACGAAAGGGCCCCAGATCGTACCGCGTTGTGCCGGCCAATCGCACATCGAACTTGTCGAGCAACGCCTCAAATGCTTTGAAGCCCAGCGTATCAATTGCTTTGCGCTGGTCGCCGTGGACCGGCGGCCAGAGGTCAATGGCCGAGGCGCCGCCCTTGCAGACCTCGGGGAGGACTTCCGCAAGGGGCATTTTGCCGTACATGCACGACGCCAGCACATAATTCGGCCGCCACGCGTCCGGCGACTGCGCCGCGAGCCGTTCGACGCTCATGGCGCCCAGCGCCAAGCTGCCAGCCAGTACGCGGCACGCTTTGCGGCGGGATAGTTGCATGGCAGGAGTCGACGAGCACGGCATCATGGCAAACATCTCGTAGCAAGGAGTATTACGTGGAGAGCGACAACGGCGATGGTCATCCTAACACCTCCGTTTTCTGGATGCAACCATTTCAAGATATTGCCCTTTTCCATGCAAACCATCCTCGACAAACTCGCGAGTCGTCCCGGGGCAATTGCATTCTCTGCCGTAACAGGGACGGGCTAAAAAAGCTTTCTCGAATCGGGTTTATTCGTGCGCCGTATTCCGAAACGCTCGACGGCGCTTGACCGCGCCTTGACAAGCCCTTTCAAGGAAACGAGACTGTTGCACATTGCCCTACGTGCAATGATGCGCGTCATGCTGCGCAAAAGGCGGGTTCTTTTGCCCAGCGCCCCCACTGAGGAGTGGCGACCATGCAAGTTTCTTCCCCTGAAGGCCGCGGACCGTCGCGACGGCAGTTCATCCGGCTGGCCGCCGGCGGTACATTGGGCGCGGCCACGGCTTGTGACGTAACCAGGGCGCTCGCCTTTGGCGAGGCCGATATTCCACGAAGAAAGGACCAGAAGATGCCCAAAGTGCTAATGCCCATTGGCGATGCCACCGAGATGATGGATACGCTCTACCCGTTCTTCCGCTTGCCCGAGGATAAGTTCGAACTGGTTGTGGCCGGACCCGAGGCGCGGTTGTACAACGGGGTGGCCCACGAAATCCCCCCGAATGCCGTCGTGCCCTGGGACATTACCGAGGAACGCCCCTCCTATCATATTCAGGCAGCCGTTGCGTTCCGCGACGTCAACCCAGAGCAGTACGCCGGCCTGTTCCTCTCCGGCGGCCGCGCGCCGGAGTACCTTCGCTATGACAAGGATCTGCTGCGAGTTACGCGGTACTTCCTCGAAAAGAACAAGCCCATTGCCGTCGTATGCCATGGCATCGAGATTCTCGCCGCCGCAGGCGCTTTCAAGGCCGGCCGACGCGCCACGACCGTAGCTAAGTGCGAGTTCGACATCACGCAAAACGGCGGCGTGTACGTCGAGCAGCCGTGCGTGGTCGACGGCAATATCGTCAGTTGCGGCACCTGGCACGACTACGGTACCGAGTTCTTCAAGGTATTCATTCGGAAGATGCAAGAAGGGTAACT
Organism: uncultured Planctomycetaceae bacterium; assembly: GCA_964487655.1. Classification (GTDB taxonomy): domain Bacteria; phylum Planctomycetota; class Planctomycetia; order Pirellulales; family Thermoguttaceae; genus PWXP01. The sequence continues at coordinate 4,285 of CAZASB010000205.1, read as the reverse complement.
GTACGCTGGTTACTGTGGGGGGGTCGCTCGCTGGCGGCCCATGGTGTACAATGGATTCGTTGCGGTGGTGTCCGTTGTGTCGATCGTATTCCCCCTTGCCGGAAGGTTAAGGTTACAGCCATGCCCGTTCACGACTGGCGACACGTTGAAGCAGGTATTTTTCATCATTTCCACCACGCTTGGATTGAGGAAATTAGTCGCGCTTTGAACGCCGGTCTCCTACCCGAGGGGTACTACGCCTTGGCGGAACAGCATGCGGCCGGTTTCGGGCCCGATATTCTGGCGCTCGAACAATTGCCGGACGATGACAGCTCCGGCCCGGTTCCGTCGGCCGCCGACCTTTCCGATGTCGGCGGCACGGGCCTGCTGGTTGCGCCGCCGAAGGTGAGCATCCAAGTCGAAACCGACATGGAGTTCTATCGTCGCAAGCAGAGCGTCGTGGTGGTGCGGCATGTCACCGGCGACCGGATGGTGGCGGTCGTCGAGATCTTTTCGCCGGGAAACAAGTCGGGGCAGAAGGCATTCTGCTCGTTTCTCGACAAGGTCGGCGAATTGCTCGACCGACAGATTCATCTGCTCATTCTCGACCTGCTCCCCTCCACTCCTCGCGATCCGGGCGGGATGCACGCCGCCATTTGGGAAGAGATGACCGGACAGCCGTTTGCAGGCGTGGCAGGCAAGCCGCTGACGCTCGCGGCATACGAGTCGGCGCTGAGCCTGAAGGCTTACGTGGAACCGGTGGCGGTGGCGGATACGCTGCCCGACATGCCGCTGTACATCGAGCCGAACGGGTACGTGCTCGTCCCGCTTTCGGCCACATACGACCGCGCGTTCGCCGCCTTGCCGCGGCGTTGGCAGACGGTGCTTCAGCCGGAGGACTGATGAAACAAAGGGGGTCGTCTCTTCAGCTCTTCGCGGCGTACAGCTCGGCGAACTCGAGGGACCAGTTGTCGACCCATTCGTGGAAGGTGGTGAGGTCGACTTCGGTGAGCTGCTGGTATTGAGAGCGGTTGAATATCTCGCGATTGTTCACCGTGCCCTTGGCGGCCAATTCGAGCACTTGGTATTCGTTGGGCGGACGAATGACCATTTCCAGGCGGCTGAACAGGTTGGTGCGGCGCTGGTCGCGTACGCGGAGATCGTCGCGGCTAATGGCCGCGCCCCAGCCCTTCTCGCCGTAGAGCGTTTCCAAACGGAAGCCGGGGAACTGGTCGGACACCTGCCGAAGGCAACGCTCGATCCGCTCCGACACATCGAGTCGATACTGCGAATGGAGCCGCGCAATTTCCTTTTCGTTCAGCTCGCGTTCCGCTCGGGCGCGTGCCCGCGCATCGCCGGTCCGATGACCCCGCTGAATCGCCTTTTCGAGTCGTTTGTGAAAGTCCATGAAAACGAGATCGGTTCACCGTGGGTCGGGTATCAATCAGACGCCGCGAGCCGGAATCTTCGTGACGAGCACATTCCGAAAGGCTCGCGTCAGGTTAGTCTTCCGAGGGCGGATTCGGTTGGGCCGTCGTATCGGGCGACGGATTCGGTTGGGCCGTCGCATCGGGCGACGGATCGACGTGCGGCAGATCGACGGGCGGCGAGGGGGGCGAATCCGGCGGCCTCGTCTCTGGGCGAGCTGGATCAGTCTCTCCCCGCTGCTCGACGCCGGTCGGAGCGGATGGCATGGCAGTGGACTCATCGGCGACCGGCGGCGCCGGCTTAGGCGGTGACTTCTTCGGCGGCTTGGACTTGGCTTGGTCCTTGGTCGCCGGCTCATCGTCCGACTGCTTCTGCGAGTAGAACTGCAACAGGTCGCCGAAGGTGCGCATCGGCTCCTTGCCTGCCTTCATCTCATCGGTAATCGGGGCGGAGGGTTTTGGCCGTGGTTTAGGGCGGTATTCAGGCCGTGGCGTGGTAGGCGGCCGACCGCCGCGCGCGCCTCGCCCCCGTCCGGTATCGCCACCTGCCCGTCCCCGGCCTCGGCCACCGCCGTCTCGACGGGGGCCACCCTGGCTTGCCTCGCCACCGCGCGAACGTCCTTGCTGCTGCCTGGACTCGCGGCCGGCCTCCGGAGCCGCCTCTTGCGCGGGTCTTGCTGGGCGTTCCTGCCGCGGCGAGCCGGGCGGAATCATGCTGAGCGAGACCCGGCGTCGCTCCTTGTCGATCTCTAGAACCCACACCTTGACCACGTCGCCCACGGCCACCACTTCGTGCGAATCGCGGATGAAGCGGTCGGCCAGGCGGCTCACGTGGACCAGGCCGCTATCGTGCAGGCCAATGTCGACAAAGCAGCCGAAATCCACCACGTTGAGCACGGTTCCGGTCAGCTCCATACCCGGACTAAGATCCTCCATTTTGATCACGCCACGCTTGAAGACGGGCTTGGGCAGGTCTTCACGCGGGTCGCGGCCGGGGCGCACCAGTTGGGCCACGATATCCTTCAGCAGCAGTGTGCCCACCTGGAGTTCGCCGGCGAGTTTTTCGAGATCGGCCTGCCGGGTCCGCTCGCCGAGCGCGGTGGGCGCGTCCTTCTTCGCGAGGTCGTCTACCTGAGCACCCAGCTTTTCAAGCACCTTCGCGGCGGCCTCGTAGCTTTCTGGGTGAATCCAGGTAGCGTCCAATGGATTGTGTCCGCCGGTGATCTTCAGGAACCCGGCCGCTTGGATGAACGTGGCCTCGCCGAACCCCGGCACGTCGCGTAGCTGCTCGCGAGTACGGAACGGGCCGTGTTCCAGCCGATGCTCGTACACGCGCCGGGCCGTAAGCTGGTTGAGCCCCGAGACATAGCGCAGCAGGGCAGGACTGGCCGTATTCACGTCGACGGCCACGTAGTTCACGCACGACTCGACCACCTCGTCCAACGACGTGCGAAGGTGCTTTGCGCGAACGTCGTGCTGGTACAGCCCCACGCCGATATTCGCCGGATCGATCTTGACCAGCTCGCTGAGCGGGTCGAGCAGGCGGCGGCCGATCGAAATGGCGCCGCGCAGACTGGCGTCGTAGTTGGGGAACTCCTCGCGTCCCAGCCGACTGGTCGAATAGACGCTGGCGCCTGCCTCGTTGACAATCACGTAGGCCACGCCATCGTCTTTCAGTTCGTCGGCCAGCAGGGCCGTGAAGAAGTCTTCCGTCTGCCGGCATGCAGTTCCATTGCCGATGGCCACCACGGACAGCCCGTAACGCCGGACCATGTCGACCACCTTCTGCTTGCCGATCTCCGCGCGTTCCGGTCGTCCGACCAAGTAAATCACGCCGTGTTCTAGCACGTTGCCGAACTGGTCGAGGGCAACCAGCTTGCAACCGCTACGGAAGCCCGGGTCCACGGCCAGCGCGCGATGCCCGTAAATGGGCGGCTGCAGAAGCAAGTTGCGCAGGTTTCTCGCAAACACACTGACCGCGTGCGACTCGGCCTTGTCGGTCAGTTCGCGCCTCGCTTCGCGCTCCAACGCGGGAAGGATCAATCGGGCAAGCGCGTCGCGAGCAACGCCTTGCAAGTATTCGGCATGGGGATGCTCCTGGGGCACAAGGCACTCGTCAAGCACCTCGTACATGGCATCCATCGCGGCGTCGATCTTGACCTTCAGTACCCGGGCGCGCTCGCCACGGTTGATGGCCAGCACGCGATGCGGCGGAATCTTCCGGATCTCTTCACTGAACTCGAAGTAGTCGCGAAATGCCTTGATCTGCTGTTCTTCGATCTTCTTTCGCTTTTGCAGCTTGCGGTCCACCTTGGTTGGCTTCCGATCGCCTTTCGGCCGCCGTCGGGCGCGTTTTCTGGGCGATTGGGCTCGCGGGGCCGTTACCGGCTCGGTACTCGACGACGTCTCATCTGCTGCAGTCGTCTCGCCTGCCGTAATCGTTTCACCTGTCGCAGTTGTCTCATCGGCGTCTTGCGGAAAGGGCGCCACTGCCGGCGCCGCCTCGGCGTCGGAAGAGTTCGACGGAGCAGGCACCGCCTCGGTTGATGCCGTCGCAGGGGGGGCTACCGAAGACTCTGGCGGCATCGGATCCGATGCCGCCGGAATATCCGGCACGGACTCCGACTCCGGAAGCTGGCTTGGACTGGACTCCGGTCCCGAAACACCGGGGTCGCCCGGATCACCCGACGGTCCCGGCTCCGGCGGCGGCTCCGGTAGCGGTTCGGCTTCCGATGGCGCAATGGCTTCCGATGGCGCAATGGCTTCCGATGGCGCAATGGCTTCCGGTCCCGGTGGCGCAATAGTCCCCAGTTCGGGTGGCGCGACTTCGGCCGGCGCTGGCGGGGCCGTGTTCGCGGCGACATCTGCGGGGAGCGAGG
>CAZASB010000204.1:0-8646 GCA_964487655.1 uncultured Planctomycetaceae bacterium | reverse complement strand
CAGATTGTGGTTCTGGAAGTCGGGGGTTCGAGTCCCCTTACCCACCCTCGACCCATTTTCATCACAACTCACCACCCCGCAAACCTCGTGTTTTGCGGGGTTCTTCCCGGCGGATCGGATGGTCGAGAAGAGGCAGACGTCCCCCTCGGGGGCGGCGTCCCGTGGGTCTTGCATAGCATCGCTGCCGATGCGGTTCCAATACCAGCGGAGGCTGTCGCCCCTTGCCTGCCCGCCGATAGCTGGAGTAGGAGATCGCCATGAGTCAACAAAACACATTTGCTGAAGTTCTTGACGCCGCCGAACGACTCGATCCCGATGCGCAAGTGGAATTGGTGGCTGTGTTGAGCCGTCGCTTTGCGGAGAGGGGGCGGGAACGCGTGGCGGATACCGTCGCACAAGCACGTCGAGAGTTCGTTGCCGGGCAGTGCCAGCCCATGAGCGCTAGGGAAATCGTGAGCGAAGCACAATCGTGAAACGCACTTTGTTGCAATCGCCGGCGTTTGGACGCGATTTGCGAAAGTGGTTGAAGTCGCACCCGGACACATCGGATTCCGTTCAGGCGACACTAGAGCAATTGGCGACTGACGCAGCGCATCCGTCACTGCGAACACACAAGTTGCGCGGTCCATTAGCGGGTTGCCGGGCTTGCAGCGCGGGTTGCGATGTACGCATTGTCTTCGAATACACCCAGCACGAAGGTCAGGAGGCAATCTTGCTGCTTGCCCTGGGCACGCATGACGAAGTCTACTGAGGCTGGCCGCCGAACAAAGTGTTCCACTTGGCCGGGTCAGTATGACAGCTCGTCGTTGCGGACTTTTACGGGCGAATGCGCTACCGTTGCGACCGGTTGGTTGGGAAAAGCCACCCAGGAGGCATGGTATGGAAAACCAGTGGTTCTACCAAGTCGCCGGCCAGGCATTTGGCCCAGTGTCTTTCCAGCAGCTTCGCCAACTTGTCGAAGTCGGCACGGTCACCGAGACTATGCCCGTCCGTTGTGGTATGGGTGGCGACTGGGGAAGAGCGGATGGAATACAAGGGCTACCTTGCCTCGGATCGAAACGGCCACTACCAATTCCGCAGCCACGTCCAACGTCCGGGACGGACATTGGCTTCGATCCATACCACGTCTGGCTAGGCATCCCTCCGACGAATCGCCCACTGAACAATTATACCCTGCTTGGTATTGCTGAGTTCGAGGATGATCCGAGAGTGATTGCAAACGCAGCGGACCGGTAAATGGCACACGTCCGGGCGTGTCAGGGCGGCGAACACGCTGAATCTTCCCAGAAGATGCTCAACGAACTTGCAGGCGCACGGGTTTGCCTTCTCGATCCAGCGAAGAAGACAGCTTACGACCGCAGGCTCCAAGGATCGCGTTCGAAAGTTCCGCTACCCGTTCCTCGTCTTTCCATCAGCCAAGTGCGACAAGAGGCTGAGTTGGCAAAACGTCGGAAGGCGGACAGTCTTCATGAGTCTGAACCCAAAGGATCCCAGCCCACCTCAAGAGCTCCGGCCACCGGAGAAGCTGAACCTGATGCGATGTCGGAATTTGGCCGGTACGTGCTGGCAACCTGCGCCTGCGGGGGAATATTTCTGCTGTATGTGATTGTCTGCAGCATTTTCAACTGGAAGCATGGTGGCGGTGCGATTTCGATGCTCATATTTATCGGCGCGATTACGGTAGCCTGGAAAGCAATCACAAGCGCAGGTCGAGGACGGGACACGGCCGAATCAAAGCCTCCTACGGGACCAAAGGTGTTTTCCCCATCAACGCAAACGCCGGTACGTCCAGAGCCGTGGGAGCATCCGTTGCCACCCCCAGGCCCATCTGGTGACGATACGCGGCCGGGCGCACCCGCCGGTTGCAGCCGCGGTAACCGGGGCGGACAAGCCTCCTGCCATTGCAGGGCCATACCGGATGGACATGTGGAAAGTGCTGGTGTTAGGTACCGTGGCAGTCGTTGTGCTGCTGCTTCCTGCGCTCATATGGAGATGGGCATCGTCGGACAATGACTCGCAGTCGGTCACGGCCAGGCAGTATTACCCAATTACTGTGCCGCCGTCGGGCGTATGGGCAACCAGTGGCGGCGAACTGCGGAATGCAGGACCTTCACAACCAGGCAAAGATTCCGCCTCGCGGCAAAAGGACGCAGGTGCCCAATTGGCATTCCTGCACGGTCTTCATGCCTCGCGACAAGGAGACTACGAATCTGCGCTAGCGTTGTTCACGCAGGCGATCAATATGGATGCGAACGCCGCTGACGCTTACGTAGCCCGAGGCTGCGTTCGTTTGTACGATCGCAATGAGCACGATCTGACTGTTGAGGATCATACCAAAGCGATCTCGCTTCAACCGACCTTGGCGGCAGGTTACTTTCATAGAGCCGACACACATTGGGATGCAGGGAACAATCTCACGGCGCTGTCGGACTGTAACTCGGCGATCAACCTAGCTCCTCGCCTTGCCGCGGCTTACGAACTGCGATCCCGAGTTTTGGAAGCTTTGGGGGACTCTGATGGGTCACGACGGGACTTGGCCCAAGCAACGGAGTTGGGCTACCGAGAAGGTGATGCTTGTTATCCTTGGGAAACGGATTTGTGGAAATTTGATGACTGGTCATTGAGCAACGAGCAGTTGGGGATCAGTCTTTGGATTCCCTGGTATTGGACAGAATTCAAGAGCAATCAAGCAGACACAATCTTCCGAATCGCGCGTTTCGACGGCCCCAATCGATTTACGGCGATTTCGTGTAAACATCTGGAACTGCCGACCGATGTGCCCCAATCGGAACTGATGAAGTTGGACGCCGCTGACCTGGGCCAACTGATGCTGGACGGGTTGGTAAGCGGGGCTGACACAACGCTTGACGCCACGGTATTGAACATGGGCACAAGTCTGCTGGGCACTTTGTCGGCGAAGTGGGTCGATACCGATTGCTTGAAGCCTACTGGGTATGCAGGCCTCACGCGATTCTATGTTGTTTTGCACCGGAATCAGTGTTTGGTGTTCCGTCTAACCACTAAACATGACGAGAAACTCTTTAAGATTCGAATAGAAGAGTGCGAAAGGTTACTTGCAGGACTTGGTCTTGTTCCCAAGAGTTAGCTTTAATCGACACGTTCAAGTTCTCGGAAAGATGGATCGCAGACCGCATGTATGCTTGAGTCCTTCAACTAACCGGAGGTTGGAATGCTTGCCTTTTTTGCACCCGGGCCAATAGAGATCGTCCTTTTCGTGGTGTCGATTGTGATTGGCGTTCGGTTAGTCTTTCTGTTGTTGAAGTGGCTGGGATTGCGCGTGTAATGGAGTGGGCTCACGGCCGATAGTCAGCCGAGAGTGACCGCGATCACTGCGGCCCAATCCGGGAATCCGTACGGTACCGGCATGTCCATCTTCGGCGAACTGCGGACGGCCAATCCTTGCCCACCTTGACACGCGAAAATGGACACTCGCAGGAAAGGGCTAGTTATCGCAGGGGACCCACGGCAGGGCGGGGGCTGGTTCAGATTCTGGCGATTCCAGGAAGCCCGCGTCCAGGGACACGACTTAAGTGACTCCCATTCGTGTCGAAGGCCCGGGGGGGCGGTAAACATTCGGGGCATCGGGGGGCCCCACGGTTTTCGGTCGAATCGAAGACGATGCCGGCGGCGGTCGAGCGTAGCAACGTCGACGGCACCGCATCGGCCCGGTGCCAGCAGGTCGGGGTGCGCCGCGTTCACTGGCTGGCCGCATCGACCAAGCTGATCGACGGCGCCGGCCCCGGGCAGGTCGACGGCGCGGCATCGACCCGGCAGGCGGCATCGCCCGGCAGGCGGCATCGACCCGACGCGGCATCGGCCGGTCGGCTTCGATTCTTCTATCGCGTGTACGCGCGGAGCGATGCCGGCGGACGTGACGCCGGATGCCCGGCGGGCGTGAAGCCGGCCGCGTCGCCACGGTCTTGTGGGCAGTCGATGTTTGCCCTGCATCTTCACCCTGCAACCGCACACAGTGCGCTCCGGCCATCCAGGTGCCCCACACACGCGACGGAACGGCCGAGGGTCTTGGGGCCCCGGCGGCTTCTATCGCATCCTGGATCGCCCTGGGCGTCCTGATGGCGTCCTTGGTTGGAAAGCCTGCCTCTTGCCCCTGGACCGGAAGGGCGATCCTTGCGATGATCGGCCTCGCCACCATCGGCACGTGATCCACCGCGGGGCCAAGCGGAGCTTCAGCGGTGAAGGGAACGAAGCCGATCATAGTTGAACGGCAAGAAACGAGCGGGGCGACGGAGCCGCGTCGATTCCGTCGCTCCAAGGAACATGGCGTACAATTCAATCGTGGCCGGTGCTCGCCTCGGCCACGATCCGCAGGACCGCCTGCCGGTCGGCTTCCGAGAGGGCCGGCCACGCATGGATGACCTGGGCCAGATCGGAGTCCATTGGGCCGTTTTCGTCGCCAAGTGGGCCAGATTTGGGCCAGTTTTTATCCGAAGTGCCGTTTTCCCCGGTGTTTTTTGGGGTTATTCGAGTCCCCTTACCCACCCTTTTCTTTTTCGTGCAAGCCGTGCCTAAGTCTTAAAACAATAAGGGTTTGCGGCGCGAGGTGGAATGGAGGGCCGCAGCCGCGGGCGATGTGGTGAAGAGCGACAAACGCCCCCAGGGCCCAGCCAGGAGCATTTTCCGCTCGGTACCTCTACCGTTTCGGCAGTGAATCTACTTCCTGTTCTTGCCGCCCGCCATCGCCGAGGCCCGGCCGTGCGACGCGCAGCTCCCGCTACGTCCTCCCTCGCGTAGCCGTCTCTCGCGGCGTGCGAGTACAAGAACTGGCAAAACAAGCACGGTCGTCCCGACCGTGCTTTTTAACAGTTCGGTATACTCGGCAGGCCGGCTGGTGCCCGGGCCCGTCGTCTTGTGAACGATCAGTGGGTTGGATCGCCTGCGACAATTGGCTTGCCCATCGGATCGGCTGGGCGACGCAGTTCAACCGCACGCGGGGCGATGGCGCGAACGAGGTCGGGCAGGTCGTATCGCTCAAGCGCCTTGGCGACGATCTGCTCAAGCTGATGTTCGGCCAGCGGCGTGGCCACCACGGCCATCCACGACTCGATAGCTTCTTCAACGACGATTTCCGTAACGCGCGGATCCAACGCCGCGGCGTGCAACGCCACGGGGCCGCCTTGCTCGATCCCGACTAGGCGAACATTCTTCGCGTCGATCTCGTCGCGGTCCAGCAGCGTCTCCAGGGCGGCCAACACGTCCTCGGCGCGCTGGCCCGGCAACGGGCGGCCGAGGTGGATGCCCAGGTAGCTCAACTGAAACTCGTTTTTCCCAATCAGACGGGGCTTCGCGGACGCCATCTCGCCCGTGCCGCGCACGTCAATCGCCAGGACGGCCCGACCTTCCTTGACCAACGCTTCAATCGGCCCGCCGGGGGCCGCGCCGTGCTGCTTGCCGCGACCGTCAACGTACAGGACCGCCGGAAGCTTGCCTTCTCGCTTGACAGGCAGGAATAGCAACGCCGGCACGGGCGGCTCGCCGGCCTGCTCGATCCGAAGCTTCTCGATCGTGTACCCCTCGCGCTCGATCGAGCCGAGGCCCTTGGCGACTGGCTTGTCGATCATCGGGCGAATGCCGGCTAGCCGTCGCACTTCCGCCAGGCACTCGTCCTTCGGACGGTCGCGCCAGAACGCCTCGCGGTCCTTGGCCAATGCCGTGGCCCGTTCCAAGTTCAGGTCCCACACCGTACGATCGCCGAAATCCGTGACCACTTGGCCGGACTTGGTTACCTGGAGGGCTTCGTCGGTCTGGAGCGTCGGCTCGGCCTCCGTGGGCGCGTCGTCGATACCTTGTAGCCAGCGGCGCATCCAGCGCAGGGCGGCCTCGCGCCGCGGCTGGGAGAAGCCGTGTTTGTCGGGATACTCGAACAGGCCGACCCGTTCGCCAAACCCCAGGATGCCGTAAAGCCGCTTCGCCTCCCGGAAACTGTCCCAGGAGCCGTCGATGTCGAAAAAGTCGTACGTGCCGGTCAAGAGCAACGTGGGCTTGGGCGCTCGCAAGGCAATATAATCGGCATGGTCGATGCCCAAGGCTACCTGGGCGGTGATGTTCTGTTCACCATCCTGCGGGCCGATAGTATTGAACAGACGGCTGAGCGAGGTGACGTAACACGAGGGGGCGGCGGCCAGAATACGGTCGTCGGTTGCCATGAGGTAAGCCGTCATCGTCCCGCCGCCCGAGTTGCCCGTGCAGCCGATACGGTTGGGGTCGACCTCTGGCCGCGAGATCAGGTAGTCGATCGACCGGATACCGTCCCAAATACGATAATTCGCGGCTCCGACACCCGTCAGACGCGCGCCGATATCCGCTACTGTGTGCTCGGTGACGCCTCGAATAATCGGCTTGCCCTTGTCATCGAGCGACTGGCATCGCTCGCCCTGGCCGAAGGGATCGTAAATGAGCGTGACGAAGCCATGGCGCGCCAGGAGGATGCACGCGCTCTGATACGCGCCGGCCGCCTTGCCGTTGCCCGAATGCCCGCAGGGTACGAGCACGCCGGGGAAGGGGCCTTCGCCCTTGGGCACGTAGAGGTTCCCCGTTACGTGATGACCCGGGCGGCTTTCGTACAGCACGCGTTCGATCCGGTAGTCATTGGCTTCGATCACGCCGGTGGTCTCGCCATTGAGCGCCGTGCGTTCGGGAAACGGGCCGATAGCGGCCATCCAGTCTTTGCGTACCCGCTCGATCCGCTCGCGCACGGCTTCGGGCGTTTCCAACTTCCGGACTTCCTCCCGCCTGGCGTCGAGCAGCGCGTCGCATTCCTTCAGAAGGTAGGCACGGAGCAATTCGCCGGGCTGTTCGTCGGACGAGAGGACGGTCAGATTCTCCGCCTTATCTGCGGAGTTCGCCTTCACTTCGGACGGATCGGCCACAACGGCACAAGAAAGCGTGAACGTGAAAAGGAACAGTAGCTCGACAGCGTGAAAGCAAGAAAACGTACGCATTGGAATATCTCCCATGGTTAGCGCCAGTGCAGACCGGATAGGCTTGACGCCACGGAAAACACGGTCCTCGGTTCGGCCGAATTCGCAATCGGATGTTGTCATTCCATCTACGGCAGGGGCGTATTGGGTGGGACGGCGTCGGCGGGGTAGGGGTTGTTGGGCCCGAACACATGCATTTGCTCCTCGGTTTCGACGGTGACGAACGATTCATTGATCATGCCGGCCCGGCCGCCCCAAATCGTCTGACCGTCCAGGCCCAGATGGCGGACGAAGAACGGGTACGCGGCCATCCGTTTCGACGGGCCATAGTCGTGACCCTCGTTGGCGAAGTGCGCGTTCTGGACCTTGTCGGCCGCGTTGTAAAGGTTGTATATGTGCCGAACGTAGGGGAACTCCACCTCGGGCGTGAACTTCGTGTAGTCCGCGCCGTTGGAAAGGATCAACTGGGGTCGCGGGGCGACCATGGCGGCCAGTTCGGCGTTGTTGGTCTTGTGGTTGGGGCCCCAATGGATCGGCATTCCACTCTCACACGGGCAACCGCCGAAAAAGTGCGCGGAAACCTGGCAACTCGGCACTGAGACGGCTATCCGCTCGTCGATCGCCGCCAGGACGAAAGTTTGCGTCGCGCCGCCCGAATTGCCCGTCATGCCGATCCGCTTCGGGTCGACGCCCTCAAACGCCTGCAGGAAGTCGAGCACGCGAATGCTATTCCAGGTTTGCAGCCGCAGCAGTTCGGGCGTTTTTCCATGTTCCCAGCCGGCCGCCTTCGAGTCGCCATAGCCGACCATGTCGTAATGAAAGACGACGGCGCCCATCCGAGCGAGCACGGCGCAACGGACCTGCCTTCCGGGCCGGAATCGACCGCCATGACCGTGCGCCGAGACAATGCCTGCAAAAGGCGGTTTCATGTCCAAGGGGCGATAGAGCGTGCCAGTCACATAGAAACCGGGCCAGCTCTGGATGGCCACGCTTTCAGCCGTATAGCCGTCGTACGTGCGTTTGTCGAAGAACAGCGGCTTAAGCGGTGTCTTCTCCGGCAGCGGCGAGAGTTTGGCGCCTTCCAGGATTCCCTGGCGAACGCGCGCCTTGCGCTGTTCCCAGCCGGCCAGGTCGGAGAACGACGCCTTGAACTCTTCGAGTTCCTGCTTGGCTTCCTCGGGCGTTTGGGCATGTCCCTGGCGGAGCCGGGGGCCCGCATCGGCCTTCACCGGTGACTCCTCCTTGGCCTTCGGCTGCTCATCGGCCGTTACTTGCGCGGTCAGGCCGGTGAGGGCCGCTCCGGTTAGGCACAACCCGCTGGTACGGCGAAGGAATGCCCGACGCGTGGTGGGGGCGTGTCCGCAACAAGAGACGACGGCCCGGGTAGGGGAGATTTGCGGTAGGCTCTCACAGGCGGTGTCGCGTTTCACGGGTACTCCTTGCAGTGCAGGTGTGTGATGTTTCGTCGAGATTTCCGTGGGGGGGCAAATCTGCAATCTACCCCCTGGGATTATCGTTGCAGCGGCTAACTGCTGCAAGTGGATTCTTGCATAGTACCTCGCAGTGACAATCGGATGTCGAAGCGACCGATGGCGTGCCTGCTTTCATGTTCTCGCCCTCGGTTTCCCGAACCGCAACCGTTCACGGGGCGGCGCAGGCAGTTTTCTCCGCTTCATGCGAAGGGGAC
>CAZASB010000203.1:0-8703 GCA_964487655.1 uncultured Planctomycetaceae bacterium | reverse complement strand
ACGTCGCATCTGTTTCTCCTTCGCCCGAAATGAGATTCATTATCAAAAGGAAAGAGCCGCACTTACGCGTCTTCATCGAGACATGCATTGAAAGCGGGCAAACGTCGAACGACGCGCAAACATCAAAGCACGCGTTCGAGACCGCATTCCAAAAAGGTCAGCCAACTGTCGTGTTATCGTGCGTGCGAGAAAAAGGCAAGGAAATTATCAATCCGGCCTAGTCGTGCGCGCGTTATGGCACATTTAAGGCGTCTATCCGACCGGCGGTGGCCAAGTGCCCGGTAGAACGGGTGACCCTACACGAGGAAAACGATAGGACGGCACGCTGGCCTAAGCGGGATGAACTCGTTCTTGCCACGGAATCGATGCTAGGCGGTTGGAAAATCGTGCCGCGCACTTGTCGTGCCGCTTGCGGAACGGATATACTCGGCAACGATCTCGTTGACGTCCGGTAAAGCATCGAAGGGACACAAATGGCCAGGCAACCGCGTTTCTCGATTGGCGTTGATTTCGGCACGAATAATGTTCGGGCGCTCGTGGTCGACGTGGCCGACGGCAGCGAGGTGGCGGCGGCCGTGTTCAACTATCCGAGCGGGCAGGATGGGATTCTGCTGGATCCGAAAGACCCGAACCTGGCGCGGCAGAATCCGGCCGATTATATCGAGGGCTTCCGCCGCGCGGTGGCCGGCGCGGTGCGCGCGGCGAAACGAGTTGACGGCTTTGAGCCGTCGTGCGTGGTCGGCATTGGCATCGACGCGACCAGCTCGACGCCCATGCCGGTCGATCGGCGTGGCGTGCCGCTTGCCATGAAGGCCCGGTTTGCCAACAATCCGGCGGCCCAGGCGTGGCTGTGGAAGGACCATACTTCACATGCCGAGGCGGCCGAGATCACCGATCTGGCCCGGCGGCGAGGCGAGCCATACCTGGCCAAGTGCGGCGGCACGTACAGCAGTGAATGGTTCTGGTCGAAGATCTTGCACTGCAAGCGGACGGCCCCGAAGGTATTCGACGCGGCGTACTCCTGGGTTGAGCAGGCCGACTTCGTTCCTGGCTGGGTCACCGGCAATACCAATCCGGACACCATGCCTCGCTGCGTCTGCGCGGCGGGGCACAAGGCCATGTACGGTCCCTGGTGGGACGGGCTGCCAAGCCGCGACTTCCTCGAAGCGCTCGAACCGGGACTGTCGCGCGTGCGCGAGCGCTATGCGGCCGAGGCCGTGCCAGCCGATCGCAAGGCCGGCGAACTCACGCCGGAACTGGCGCAAAAGGCAGGCCTGCACCCTGGCGTTCCCGTGGCCGTGGGCACCGTCGACGGGCACGCCGGCGCGGTGGGGGCAGGCGTTGGGCCGGGCCGGCTGGTGAAGATCATTGGCACGAGCGCGTGCGATATGATGGTCGCACCGCCGGAGGCCGAACTGGGCGAGATTCCCGGCCTATGCGGCATCGTGCCGGGATCCATCGTGCCTGGCATGTGGGGACTGGAGGCGGGGCAGTCAGCCGTGGGCGATATTTTCAACTGGTTCGTTTCGCACATGGCTCCGCGCCGCCATGCGGCCAAGGGTGACCCGCACGCCAACCTCACTGCCGAGGCCGAACGGCTCCGGCCCGGCGAAAGCGGGCTCTTGGCGCTCGACTGGAACAATGGCAATCGCAACGTACTGGTCGACCCGCGGCTGACCGGCCTCATGGTGGGCCAAACGCTGCACACCACGGCCGTCGACGAGTATCGTGCGTGGATCGAAGCCACTGCGTTCGGGGCGCTGACCATCATCAACCGACTCGAACAGTACGGCGTTGCCGTTCGCGAGGTGGTCGCCTGCGGCGGCATTGCCGAGAAGAACCCTTTCCTCATGCAAGTATACGCCGACGTATGCAATCGGCCGATGAAGCTCAGCCGATCGAGTCAGTCATGCGCGTTGGGCGCGGCCATTTTCGGCGCGGTGGTGGGCGGCGCCTACCGAACAGTCGAACAAGCCCAGCGCGCCATGACCGGCGTGAGCGCAACGGTGTACCGCCCACGTAAGGCCGCGACGGCCGTCTACGCCGAGCTTTTTGAACTGTACGGCATCCTGCACGACGCCTTCGGCACGCACCAGCCGACCGGCAACATGCACCACGTCATGAAACGGCTCATCGCCATCCGTGACCGGGCACGGAAGTAGCGGCTCGCAACCGGGCGAGCATGCCATCCGAGTCCATGGACAGGGCGGCTAGCAACGTGCTATGCTACCGAGTCTGAATTACACTGCTAATGCCGCGTTGAGTATATTTCCCGTTTCTGGCGGGCGTTGCACTGTGTAACTTCGGCGAGCTTCTTCTCCATCTCGGGCTTCAAACCGGCACACCCTTGCAATGGGGGTTTCGGCAATTACAATAGGGTCACAATCAGCAATTTCCCATCCCTTCCCTCGGCATCCGATAGGAGCCGATCGTGAGACCGCTCGCTCAATCACTCATCATCGTCGCCCTGGCGTGTCGCGTGGCGACTGCCGCTGACTTATACGTCTCGCCCGGGGGCAACGACGCCTGGACCGGCACGCTCGAGAAGCCGAATCCGGCGCGAACCGACGGTCCACTGGCATCGCCCCTCGGCGCACGGGACGCGATACGCAAGCTCCATGCCACCGGCGCGCCACGACAGCCGATCCACGTCCTCATCCAGGCTGGCCGATATGCCCTCGGCGAACCGCTGGTTTTCGAGCCGCGAGATTCGGGCACGGAGCAATGCCCGATCCGCTATTGCGGCGATCCCAGCGCGCGGCCGATCCTCTCCGGCGGCAGGCAGGTCACCGGATGGCGCAAGCAAGGCGACCACTGGGTTGCGCACTTGCCCGAGGTGGAGGCGGGACAGTGGACCTTCGCCGCGCTGTGGGTCAACGGTGAGCGCCGGACCCGGGCGCGGATGCCGAATGAGGATTTCTTCCATACGGCCGGCAAGGCGCCACCCATCACCGATCCGAAGACCGGCAAACCGGTCTCCAGCGCTCATCTTGCGTTTCGGTTCAAGTCGGGCGATATTCGCCCGTCCAGCCGGCTTGACGACGCCGTGATCGTCGTCTACCAGTCTTGGGAGATCGGCCATCAACGGATCGCGTCGTTGGACGAGGCGATGCGCGTCGTCACCTTCCGAAGTCCCCTTCCGTGGGCGTTCGACCACTGGGGCGGCAACGTCCGCTACTATGTCGAGAACATACCCGAAGCGTTGGATGCGCCCGGCGAATGGTATCTGGACCGCAAGACCGGCCTGCTTTCGTATGTCCCCTTTCCCGGCGAAGACATGACGCAGGCGACCGTCATGGCCCCGGTCGCCAAGCAGTTGATCCTGATCCATGGCAAGTCCGTCGAGAACCAATTCGTGTCCTATCTGCAGTTTGAAAACCTACGGCTGGAATACACGGACTGGGAGGTTCCGCCGCGGGGGCACGCCGCCGGACAGGCCGCCTGCGACTTCCCCGCTGCCATCGAGGCCGTGGGGGCGAGAAAATGCGTGGTTGAGGACTGCGAGTTGGCGCACCTGGGAACTTACGGCGTCTGGCTGCGGTTCGGCTGCCAGGACAACCGGATCGCGCGGAATCGTCTTCACGACCTGGGGGCTGGCGGCGTGCGTCTCGGCGAGCAGAGCAGCCCGCCCACCACAGCCGAGGCCGCCCAGCGGAATACCGTCGACAACAATCTGATCCACGACGGCGGCAAGATCGATCCCGGCGCGGTGGGCGTCTGGATCGGTCGCACCAGCTACAATACGGTCTCGCACAACGAGATCTGCGACCTGTACTACACCGGCATCTCGGTGGGCTGGAGTTGGGGATATGCCCCAAGCAGCGCCCATCACAACATCATCGAGTTCAACCACATCCACGACATCGGCCGCGGTCTGCTCGGCGACATGGGCGGCATCTACTGCCTGGGCGATTCGCCGGGGACGGTGGTGCGCAACAATCTCGTTCACGACGTCTACGATCACCACACGGGCTCCCTGGCAATCTATACCGACGAGGGGAGCACCGGCATTCTCATCGAGAACAACATCGGCTACGGCACCACCTACGCCAACTTCCACCAGCATTATGGCAAGGAAAACATCGTCCGCAACAACATCTGGGCGTTGGGCAAGGACTACCAACTCAGCCGCGCGCGCGAAGAAGAACACGTTTCGTTCACTTTCGAGCGGAACATTGTCTACTTCGACAACGGCACGCTCCTCAAGGGCGGCTGGAAGAACGACAACTTTGTCATGGACCGAAACCTCTACTGGGACACCTCGCACCCCGATGGCGACATCCAATTCGCCGGCGCGACCCTGGCCGAGTGGCAAGCCCGCGGCCACGACCGGCACTCGCTGATCACCGACCCTAAGTTCGTTGATGCGGCCCATTTCGACTTCCGACTGCAAGACGACTCTCCTGCTTTGCAACTGGGTTTCGTTCCGATTGACATCGGCCAAATCGGCCTCTACGGCGATCCGGAATGGGTCGCTCTCCCGCGGCAAATCCAGCGAGAGCGCTACGTTCCCAAGCCGCGCGCGGAGCCTCAGCCGCAACCCGTCCAGGACGGCTTTGAAGACTCACTCTCGGAAATGCCGCCCGAAAATGCGATGGTCAGCGTGGAGGGCCTCGGCAGCATCCTGGTTACTGATGAGTTGGCGGCGGAGGGAAAACAGAGCCTCAAGTTCAGCGATGCCGCAGGCCAGAAATACAGCTTCAACCCGCATCTCTGGTATTCACCGCGATTGGTCGCCGGCAGGGTCCGCGGCAGTTTTGACGTGCGGATCGAGCCGGGCGCCGTCGGGCACTTCGAGTTGCGCGACTACGCGGGTGGCGTCTATCGCGTCGGACCGTCTGTCCGGATCGAGGGAGACGGGAAGTTGCTGTCCGACGGCAAGCTGCTCTGCAAGATTCCGTTGAGCCGGTGGCTACGGATTGAGATCACCTGCGGTCTGGGCGAGATGGCCGACGGCAAATGGATGCTACGGTATGGGCCATCGGCCGATGAACTCGTGCAGGTCGAACTGACGTGCGATCCGCAGTTTCGCAAACTCGACTGGGCCGGCTTCATCGCCGACGCTACCGTCGCGGCCGCGTTCTATGTGGACAATGTTAAGATCGGCCCGAGCCCCTCACCGTGAGAGGCCGCGTTTTACCAATCGCCAAAGCGGTCCTTGAGCCGATCCAGTTCCTCTTCGTGCGGCCATGCTCATCTCGCCCCAATCGCGGCCCACAGTTTGCGCACACCGCGGCCCCGATGCCCAATCATCGCGGTCGCCACGGGTCCGAACTCCGCTAAGGTGCGGCCATACTCGACAATCTCGAACAGGGCGTCGTAGCCGAACCCGAACTCGCCCGCCGCCGAGGTCCGTATCCGACCGCGGCACTCGCCCATCGCCTCGGCGACGACGTTCCCGGCCGGATTGGCAATGGCCAGGTGACAGACGAATCGGGCCGTGCGATTATGGACCGGAACACTCGCAAGCTTCGCGAGCAACCGGCTCCGGTTCTCGGCCATGGTCGCGTTCTCGCCTGCAAACCGGGCCGAGCGGACTCCCGGCTCGCCGCCGAGGGCATCGACCAGTAGTCCGGTGTCATCGGCCAGCACCCAGTGTCCGAGCATTTGGGCATATCCGGCCGCCTTGCGTCGTGCGTTCTCCGCCAGTGTTTGCCCGTCTTCCTCGATTGGCGTGGTTTTGGGGAAGTCGGGCAAGGAGACGAGAGCCACGGGCAGCGACCACAGCAGCTCTCGAAGCTCGCGCGCCTTGTGAAGATTGCCGGTGGCCAGAACGAGTTTGTCGTAAGGGAGCTGTAACATGCGTCTGCTATCAGAATGGTAGGGCCAACGGATCGCGACGATGCTCCAGCGTCCCTCGCGTAACTCCAACCCGATTGACCGCTTGCAGCGACATCCATACCTCGCGGCCGGAAACCCTGCCTGCCAGGAGGTCGCGATACAAGCGAACGGAGTGCCGAAGTCGCGGTGCCGGTTCGTCGTGTAGCAATTCCACGCGAAAGTGGCGAACGCCAAGCTGCATGAGCGCCTTGACCACCTCCGCGCCGCTCTGGGCCGTTCCGTTGTAAACCGTATTGCGACATCCGAGATCGGCCTGCAGAGGATGCTCCACGTCCACGCGGTCGCGAAGGCGGACTTCATGGCAATCGCAGGGCCGGCCGCAGTTCGTCTTATTCGTTCCCGGCGATAGAACGGCGCAGAACACGCAATGCTCCATGTGAAACATGGGCATGTGCTGATGAACGACTACCTCCAGCACGCCGACCGGCGCGTGACTCGCCAATTCCAGCAATTGCTCGCGGTTCAGATCGTAGGCGGCCGTAACCCGCTCCGCGCCATGCCGACACAGATAGTCCACCGTCAGCTCGTTGGCCGCATTAAGCGAGAAATCGGCAATGCATCGCACGAAGCGTTTCGCGCAGAAATCGAGCCCCGCCAAGTTCCGTATGAGAAGGGCGTCCGGCTCATGGCGCAGCAGTGACTCGAAGTGGCAAGTCTCGCCCGGCTTCTGGATGCGCGGCGTTGCGAGGGTCGCCCTTGCCCCGGCCGCCCGGATCAGAGAGACAGCCTCGGCATACTGTCGGACGTCGCAAAACTCAACATGGACGCTCGTCACCCCTTCTTCAAGCACTGCTTGTACTTGGTGAAGCGATCGGCACAGCACGGCCAATTGCGGTTCCGCAGGTGTGGAGTGTCGGCCGGTGATCTGGTCTCGCATGTCGAGAAGGACCGGGTCGGCAGCCGTAATATGTGCTCGGCGCGACGCTTCTTCTCGTGCTCGTTGCAATGCGTCGACGGCATCCTTCCGTAGCCTTCCCAGGACGCTTAGCGGGACCATGGGCCGCCCTTCGATGACGGCGGTTAGACCGGAGAGGACGAACCCGGAGCCCCCTAGCCGCCCGAGTTGCTCCGCCAGTACCGCGTGAGTCAGTGGATGCTTGACCGCCTCGGCAAGCGGTTCCTCGCTTCCAAGTACCACGGCAGACAGACCTTCCGCCCGGGCCATCAGTTCCAGTCGCTTCCCGACGGCCGCCTGCACCATGATTGCTACCGGCCGGTCCTTGCCGAGAATGTCGCCGGCGAACGACTTGCGCAAGCGTCGCGTCAGTGCCGGGTCGTCGGTCTTCCAGATGTTCTGCCCGGGTCGGATATGGCGAAAGTCGATCGCCTCGCGTTGGAACGCCAATTCCACAATACCCGTGGCCACCTCGTCCGTGACGCGTTGGCCCAGCCGATGGATGGTATAGACACGTCCTCCCTGCTCCTCGCCGGCGACTCGGTCTCCCTGGAAGACCACGCCGTCGCCAGCCTTGAGTCGGCCGCTTAATTCGATTTCCACACGGCCTCGGCGTACGCTGCGCACTTGTCCGATGAGTACGCCCCGCTTGGTCGAACTCAGGCCCGTCACGAGCGCCTTATGGTCGCAGCCGCGCAGCCAGCCGAGGGAGAAACCGCGAGAGAAGGAAAGCTCCATTTCCTCCACTTGCCTCGGGGTGAACTCCACCGGCTGGCCCGCCACGGCCGCGTCAATCGCCAGCCGGTAGTGCCGCGTGATATTGGCCACGTATTCGGGCGTCTTGAGTCGCCCCTCGATCTTCACGGCCGTTACGCCAGCGGCCATTAGCTCGGGGATCAGTGAGTAGGCCGCGAGATCCCGCGGACTGAGCACGTATTTCCGGCCGGCCAGGTCGACGTCACGACCGTCGCACGTCAGCTCATAGGGCAGCCGGCACGCCTGGGCGCACTGACCGCGATTCGCGCTCCGTCCGCCGAGCGATTCACTCGTCAGGCACTGGCCGCTGTAGGCGACGCAAATCGCGCCATGCACGAACGTTTCCAATTCGATAGCCGTTGCTTCGCGAATCTTGGCGATCTCGCGCACAGACAGCTCGCGGGGGAGAACGACACGCGCGATCCCCAGGTCTTCAACAGCCCGAATGCACTCGGCGCTGGTCAGGGTCATTTGCGTCGAGGCGTGGATGGGCAAAGCCGGCGCGATCCTCCGGATCATGTCCAGCAGTCCGATATCCTGCACGAGTATGCCGTCGACCCCCGATTCGGCAATCCTTCGGACAATCGCTTCGAGGGACTCGAGTTCACCGGAGAACGCCAGCGTATTCAGCGTAACGTAGCCCCGCGTGCCGGCGCGGTGCAGAAAGGCGAGCAGCTCGGGCAGATGGTCCATCGAGAATCCGACCGCCCTTGCCCGGGCGTTGAACGCGCCGTCCAGGCCGAAGTAGACGGCGTCCGCGCCATTAGCCACCGCCGCCTTCACGCAGTCCCAAGTGCCTGCGGGAGAGAGCAGTTCGGGACGAAATGGCAAGGCAGAGGACATCGAATTCAGACGCAGGTCGAAATGGGGCAGGAAAGGAGCCGCCGTATTTTCCATTCTACCATCCGCCCGCGAACCCGGGCAGACTTGGCGGCAGCGGTTTCCCAGACATTCTGGCTATTCCCGTTCGACGTGTCCCCGTTCGCACCCAGCTTCAGCCGGAAAGCGAAGACCGCCTAAAGAGACCGTCCGGCTTAGATGGAGGCCGAATGTCGCCAGGTAGAATGGCCACCGTGCCGGCTTGCCCGGCCGAAGCCGTGGTCAGCAAGCTACAAGTCGGGCGACCAAAAGCTCTACTCCCAGAGCGTTGCCGCCGCCTCCGGCGGCGGCAACGCTCTGGGAAAAAGTGTGATCGGGGGCACCGGCATTAG
>CAZASB010000202.1:0-8707 GCA_964487655.1 uncultured Planctomycetaceae bacterium | reverse complement strand
ACCAAGGAAGCGGCTTGCTTGACCCACCCTACCTATCGTGAATAATCCGGGCTAGTGGGGATGGAGAAAGACCGACATCCCCCACGATGGGGCGTCTAGCGCACGAAATCCGTAGTGATGTCGCAGGGAATCTCCGTTGACTTACCCGGCAACAGAAGGGATACTTGCCAAGCGGCTCACGCTGACCAGACCGCCGAAATCGAATTCAGTCTTTTTCCACCCCGATCCGTCGCACGACACTAGATGCTAACTCGATACGCATGAACGATTTACGTGCATACTGCGAGCAGGTGGCCGCGCAGGCTGCCCGTGCCGCCGCCGAACTGACCCGCGTTTCCGGCGCCCAGAAGCAGCAATGGCTTCGGGCTTCCGCGACAGCCCTACGGGAGCAGACCGAACGGCTCGCCACGGCCAATCAGAAAGACTTGGACGCCGCCCCCAGATTCGGCCTAACCGATGCCCAAATCGACCGCCTCCGGCTCACGCCCCAACGCATCGAATCGATCGCCGCGGCACTGGAGGAGGTGGCCCTACTGCCCGAGCCGATTGGCGAGGTCATTTCCTCCTCGGTTCGACCCAATGGATTGATGGTCGAAAAGGTACGAGTGGCCCTGGGGGTCGTCTTCTTCATCTACGAATCGCGGCCGAACGTCACCGCCGACGCGGCGGCACTGTGCGTGAAGGCAGGCAATGCCGTCATTTTGCGCGGCGGCAAGGAGGCCATCCATAGTAGCACGGCCATTGCCGAGGTTCTGCGAGCATGCGCCATCGCGGCCGGACTGCCCGAACACGCCGTCCAACTCATCGCCACGACAGACCGGGATGCGGTGAGCCACTTCCTCCGCATGCCCGAGTACATCACCGTAACGATCCCCCGAGGCGGCGAAGGGCTCATCCGACGCGTGAGTGACGAAGCGCGAATGCCGGTCATCAAACACTTTGCGGGCAACTGCCACGTGTATCTCGACCAGTGGGTCGACGCCGATCTGGCCGAACGCATCGTGCTCAACGCCAAATGCCAGCGCATGGGAGTATGCAACGCGGCGGAATCGCTCGTGGTCCATGCCGCCACGGCGGAGTCGCTCCTACCGCGAGTTGCCGCAGCGCTGATCGAGCACGGCATCGAACTGCGCGGCGATGAGCGAACTCGGGCCCTCGTTCCCGAGGCGAAACCGGCAACCGACGAAGACTATGCCGCCGAGTATCTCGGCCCAATAATGTCGGTCAAGGTGGTCGATTCGCTGGACCAGGCCATTGAACACGTCAACCGCTATAGTTCGCGGCATACCGAGGCGATTGTCACTCGCGATATCGACGCCGCGCGCGAGTTCATCACGCGAATTGACAGCTCAGCCGTCATGGTGAACGCCAGTACGCGATTCAACGACGGCGGCGAGTTCGGTCTGGGCGCGGAGATCGGCATTTCGACCGACAAGTTTCACGCCCGCGGACCGTGCGGCATCAATGAACTGACCAGTTATAAGTACGTGGTTTACGGCAAGGGGCAGGTGCGCGAGTAGCCCAACGATGCGGCGGCACAACGATTTTCCTACCACCATGGGGATGGCGAGACACTCACTTACTTACCGGCATAAACAGTAATGGGCGGCGACGTACTAAGTCAGACCGAAGTAGAAAGCCTACTGAACGCCATGGCGGCAGGCGGCGAGCAGAACGCGGCGGCGGCGACCGGTGGGTCAGCCCTGAAGCGCGGTCTCGAAGGCACACCGTTTGTCCCGCCCAAGCCGCGTGAAAAGATCACGCCCTACGATTTCAAACGCCCTGAACGCGTCGGCAAAGAGCAGATGCGAGCGCTGCAAACATTGCATGAAGGGTTTGGACGTAACTTTGGAGCGGCACTGTCGGCTCTGCTTCGCAGCATTGTCGAAGTGAAACTGACCAGTGTTGATCAGCTTACCTACAGCGAGTTTGTCTTCAGCCTGGAAAATCCTACATGCTTCAATCTCCTGGAGGCGCATCCGCTTGAAGGAAACCTGATTCTCGACATCAACCCGTCGATTCTCTACCCGATCATCGATCGAATGCTGGGTGGGGGTCGCGAAGGCGGACCGCTTGCTCGCCGGCCGCTCACGGAAATTGAACTACGGCTGGTCTCTCGCATTACCGGATTGTTCCTCGATGAACTACACCACGCCTGGGAAAACGTACTTGACTTGAAGCTGGGCGTTGTCCGCGTGGAAAGCAATCCGCAGCTTGTCCAGATCGTCCCGCCCAACGAAGTGGTGGTGCTCATCAGCTTCGAACTTACCATCGGTGAAATTCGCGGCATGATGAACCTGTGCATCCCGTACAATGCCATCGAACGCATTGGCGGAAAGCTCTCGGCCAATAGCTGGGTGGCCTACGGACGCAAGCAGGCGACGCCGGAAACCATCGATCAAATCAGCCGCAAGGTCTGCACATCACTGGTTGAACTCAAGGTGCAATTGGCTCGAACACACATTACCGCGGGCGATCTTATCGGCTTGCAGGTGGGTGACATCATCACCACGACCAAGGAAGTTCGCGGAACTCTGCCCGTCTTCATTGAGGGAATACCGAAGTTCCGAGCACGCCCCGGGGCATTCCGCGGCCACAAGGCCGTGGTGATCGAATCGTCCATCGACATGCCAAACGAGCCGAACGCGGAATAGGCTGATGCCTGACGGAGTACCGGCGATGCTCAGCCGGATAGAGCCTTGGCCGCCGCTCGAATGAACTCGGGCGTCGTTCCACAGCAACCGCCGAGAAAGCTCGCGCCGGCCTCAATGAGTTGCGGAACGTAAGAGGCGAACTCCTCCGGCGTTTGGCGGTAAATGGTCTTCCCGTCTTCCACCTCGGGCAGGCCAGCGTTCCCCTTGATCCATACCGGGCGATCCGTGGCGGCCTTCAGCCTGCGGCAGAGATCGACAAACCCGGCAATCCCGCGACCGCAATTGGTTCCAATCACGTCGGCACCCGCCTCGTCCAACGCCTCAACCGCTTGCTCCACCGTCGTACCCATCATGGTTCGGTCCTTGGCAGGCCCGGAATCGAACACCATGCAGCCAACCACGGGCAACCCGGTCTCCTTCGCGGCGGCAACGGCCAACTTCGCCTCGGCCGGGTCTGACATCGTCTCGATGACAATGCCATCGGCCCCGGCGTCGGCCATGGCTCGCGCCTGCTCGGCAAAGGCGGCCCGTAGTTCCTCTTCGCTCACGTCGCCCATCATGAGCATCTTGCCGCTTGGGCCGATGGAGGCGAATACCAGCGATCGACCCGCCGCCGCGCGCCGCGATATCTCCACCCCAACCCGGTTGATCTCGGCCACCTTCTTGGATAGGCCGTAGCGACCAAGCGTGAACCGGTTGGCCCCGAAGGTATTCGTCAAGATGATCCGACTGCCCGCCTCGACATAGGCCCGGGCAACCTGCTCAACCAGATCCGGCCGCTCCAGGCTCCATGCATCGGGGCACGCGCCGATGGCGAGCCCCCGCAGTTGAAGCTGGGTGCCCCATGCACCATCGGTAAGTACGGGAGGTTGGGCCAACAGGCCCTGTAGGATAGGATGCATCGATGGCGTCTCCAGGATGAAAAACGCTATTCTAACCGCCAACCCGCGTGCTCATCGAGGGGGGAGTCGCCAAATAGTTGCCGGGCGAGATCGCGGGGGACGAAGCGCAAGGTCAACTCTTGAGGAAGCCCGGCGAAATGCGAGTAACGCTGGGGCGCGCAGAGTGTGAAAACACTGCTGAACAGCGCCCAGCGTGCGTATGGAGGGCATGGAGGGGGAATCGCGAGCGGCCCGTTTCAGGCAGTTAGGCGACCGGCAGATTGAAATATACCCAGTGTAGAACAATTGTCCCAATTGTTTGGGAACAGTTGGGACAACTGTTCTACATTCGGCAGGTAAGCTCGAACCTGCCGATCGCCTTATAGAATCTGCCTTTGGATCGGCCTGCTGTGAAAACGACGTAAACACTTTTGTGGCAATGGTTTATGTCAACTAAGGACGAATAAACGAACAGTCGAACACCCTCAAGGGCGGGCGGAAAACTCCCGGTGTTCGTTTTCTGCCCCATATCGCGTGCAGCAGCCGGCTCGCACTGGTCGGTGGACCGCGCGTGGCCGAGGCACGTGCCACCCAACCGCCAGAAAATCTTGCCACACACGGCGTGGTTGACGCTTGGCTCGCGGTGGGGCACAATAATAAGGTTTGGAAATCCCACTCGCTTTTTGCTTTGGAGGAACTTTTCCGTGAACCAACGAATTACCCGTCGTAATTTGCTGCGTGCCCTCGGTGTTTCAGCCATTTCCGGTGCGGGGGGGCTGGCGGCTCTTCCAAGCACGTCCCGTGCGGATCCCATGCGTCAGCGCGACGCGGCCGCCCGCGTTGTCGGGGGAAAGGTCATCCAACCTCAACGCGAGGTGCCTCTGCTGCATGAAACCGACATTCTCGTGGTGGGTGGTGGGCCCGCAGGCGTGGCCGCCGCGGTAGCTGCCCGCCGGACAACGGGCGCTAAGGTTACCCTAGTCGAACGATATGGTCATCTGGGCGGCCAGTGGACGGGTGGACTCGTGCTGATTGTGGTCGGGATGATCGGTAAGAGCGGGACACAAATGACTCGCGGCCTGGGCGAGGAGATGATGTCGCGGCTGAGCAAGGTTCACAAGGGCATTGTGAACTATCCTGGCCCGATGCCGACAGTCGATGCCGAGGCGTTGAAGTTCGTGATGGTCGAAATGGTGGCCGAGGCCGAGATTGACGTGTTCCTGCACTGCTGGGGCGTCGACGCGATCGTCGATGGCTCGAAGGTGCGCGGCGCGGTGTTTGAGAGCAAGTCGGGTCGGCAGGCGATCCTTTCGAAGGTGGTGATCGATGCCACGGGCGATGGCGACGTATACGCCGCAGCCGGCGCCGAGTACGAACACATCCCATATCACATCGGCTTGGTGTCCCGTGTCGGCAACCTCCCCACGAAAGCGCCGAGCGGTGATGGCGCCTCGCACGACAAGCCGCGCAATACGGGGAGCATCACACCGATCGAGGGCGTGAACTGGGTGAACATGCGAGGTGAAACAACCGACGCGCTCGACGTGCGTGAGCTTAGCCGTTTGGAGATGAACCACCGGCGGCAGATTTGGCGGCAGGTGGAACGCCTACGCGAGTCGCCCGGCTATGAAAACGTCTACTTGATGGAAACGGCCCCGCAGTTGGGCGTGCGCATTTCGCGATTACTCGGTGGCGTGAAGCAGATCATGTACAAGGACGCCGAGGCCGGCGCGCCTTACGCTGACATGATCGGGTGGTGCGGCGACTGGACCGGAACGAACTTCGAGTGGCAGATTCCTTACGGCGCCCTGGTGCCGCGCAAGGTCGACAACATTCTCGCGGCCGGGCGTTGTCTTTCGGCCGAGCGCAAGATGGCCGACCTGATTCGCGTGATTCCACCCTGCTTCGTAACGGGTCACGCGGCCGGGGTGGCGGCTGCCGTGAGCCTCCAGGACGGCTGTCTCGTGCGCGACGTCGAGGTGGTCAAGGTTCGGAATATCCTTAAAGAGCAGGGCGCCTACATGGGCTGATTCGCGACGCGTCTCTTCGGAGGCGCCGGTTTTCAGCATTGGGGATAACCATCGGATGGTTCATGTGAGAGTTCTCCGGATAATCGGCCGTTACGTTGCCCTGGCAGTTGCCCTGCTGCTGGTGCTGCCCGTGCTTCCCTGGCCCAATGTCTCTCTATTCGTGCCGGCGGCCAGTCCGTGGATCATGGCGGCCTCGGTGCTCGCCGTGCGTGGGGTGAGCGTGATTACGCTCGGTGGCCTGCCCGTGCTTGTGCTCGCCTTGTGGCGACGGAGATGGTTTTGCACCCACGCCTGCCCGACGGGCCTCGTGCTCAAATGGATTGCCAAGATATCGCCACTTCGGCGGCGACGTTGGTGGAAGGCTGTTCCGTCGCTGGGTAAGTGGGTTGCGCTTCTGACTTTGGGCGGCGCGGCACTGGGCTATCCCCTGGCGCTATGGCTCGACCCGCTGGCCATGTTTCCCGCCCTGTTCGGCTTGGCCCGGCAGACGCCTGGCTGGCCGGAGGCGCCTGGCTGGTCGGAGGCGTTGGCGGGAATCGCGTTGGCGGTTGTCGCGATTGTCAGCTTTGTGGCGCCGAACCTATGGTGCCGACGTCTGTGCCCCCTGGGCGCGTCGCAAGACATGCTGGCCGCGGCAGTCCAATGGCGGCCGTTTCGCGCGGCCGCGCACTCGGCGGCAGGCTACCCTGGCTCGCCCGTCCTGGCTCGCCGCACCATGTTGTCGGTTGGGTTGGGTGCGGTGGCCGGCGGACTAGGCGCGGCGAGCGGCGCGTGGCTGACGCGCCGGCCGGCTGTCGCCGCCGAGAACCTTGGCCCGCTCCGGCCCCCGGGCGCGGCCGATGCCGAGCAGTTCGGCGGACTGTGCGTGCGCTGTGGCAACTGCATTCGCGCGTGTCCCAAGGGGATACTGCACGTCGACCTGGGCGAAGGCGGGATCAGGTCCTTCCTGGCACCGCTGTTGCGCATTGATGGCGTCTACTGCGACGAGGAGTGCAACGCCTGCACGCAAGTATGCCCCAGCGGCGCAATCCAGCGCCTCTCGTTGGTCGAGAAGAACCGGACTACCATCGGAATTGCCGAGGTCGACTTCGACCGCTGCCTTCTCGGCTTGAACCAGGAGTGTTCCGTTTGCGAAAACCGCTGCCCCTACGAAGCCATCAAGATTCAGTTTGACAAGGTTGAGTACATTACCTTGCCGCAAGCGGACCCGGAGAAATGCACCGGGTGCGGCGCGTGTGAAGTTGCCTGTCCGACTACACCGAAAGCCATTTTTATCGTGGCGGAGCCCATACCGAGGGTTCTGCCCATTCCAGAAGTCGAGACCCAATGAGCCACTTGCCAGGTCGCGATGATGGAACTGTTCCCTTCCACCCAATTACAAACTCTATTTGGAGAATGTCGCATGTTGAAACAACTCATGTTTATCTTTATCGTGGGTGTCGCGGTTCCGCTCGCCCACGCCGAACTCACGCCGCAAGAGGTTGCCATTCTAGCCATGGCGCAAAGTCCCGAGTCGCGCCGGTTGGCGGAGTACTACGCCACGGTGCGCGGCGTGCCAGCCGATCAGATCATGCTGCTCGAGGGAAAGCCGTTGCACGAACTGTCCCGGACCGAATGGGAAACGAAGACCAGGCCGGCCATTCGCCGGTGGTTGCGCGAGAAGAAGCTTGACGATAAGATTCGTTGCTTCGTCACGTGCTGGGACGTGCCGCTTCGGATCGGGCGCCGGAACGCGAAGTCGGCGGAAGTCGTCGAACGGATGGAGTCGCTTGTCCAGGTGCGCACGGTTGCCGTGGGCACGCTTGGCGAACTGGTCGCTCGTCTAGGAGCCGTTGGATCGTCGGAGGGCCAGCCCCTTGCTCGCCCTGCATGGGAACCCAGTATGCCGCGCGATGAGCTTACGGCGGCGGTTGAAACGGCGTTTCGCGGCGCGCAGGAACGGCTCGGCGCCATGTCGGCGCAAGACGACAACCGGAAGAAGCAAATGGCCATGCTCGAGAAGG
Organism: uncultured Planctomycetaceae bacterium; assembly: GCA_964487655.1. Classification (GTDB taxonomy): domain Bacteria; phylum Planctomycetota; class Planctomycetia; order Pirellulales; family Thermoguttaceae; genus PWXP01. The sequence continues at coordinate 1,139 of CAZASB010000202.1, read as the reverse complement.
CGTTCGGTGCCGCAGTCGGCGTGAACGGCTTGCTGCGATCGATTGCCCGTAGCGGGAAGGCGGAAACCATCGAAGGTCCCGCGGCCCGGCAACTCGACTTGTTGCGAGGACAGTTGCTCGGCCTGACCGAGGGCCTTCAATCGATCAGCCGGTTGCCGGACAACCTGGCCCGCGATCGGCAACTTACCGGCTTGGTGCAAAGAACCGGCGGCCTGCTGGGAGTGATTGAGTGGATCGACAACGAACAGGAACTGCTGCGCAAGAACGAGACCTATTCGAGCTTCGACAGCGAACTTGCCATGGTCAAGAGCCCAGACTACGTGTTGTTCCGCTGGCAGCCAAACTTGCTGCACTACCGATTCGATCCATTGCCCAACGCATTGCGCGACGTGATCATGGTATCGCGATTGGAAGCGCCGACGCTCGAAATCGTCAAGCGGCTTATCGACGACGCCATTCGCGTGGAGCAGGAGGGGTTGAGTGGGAAGGTGTATCTCGATGCCCGGGGAATCAACTACGATACGGCCAAGGATCAGCCAGGTTCGTATGGACAGTACGATGCGTCATTGCGCGATTTGGCCGCGCGATTGAAGGCGCACACGCAGTTGGATGTCGTGCTTGACAATGAGGCGGCCCTGTTCCAGCCGGGCGCCTGCCCGGACGCCGCAGTCTATTGCGGTTGGTATTCGCTGGCAAAGTACGTCGATGCCTTCGATTGGAAGCCGGGCGCGGTGGGTTATCATATTGCCAGCGCCGAGGCTCGAACGCTGCGCCAACCGGGCGAAACGGGGTGGTGCAGCTCCATGTTGGAAGATGGCGTGGCCGCGACCCTCGGCCCGGTGTTTGAACCATACTTGGCCGCGTTTCCATTGCCCGACGATTTCTTTCCGTTGCTGATGACCGGGAAGTACACGCTTGTGGAAGCGTACTATCGTTCGAATCCGTTCAACTCGTGGGCCATGGTCCTCGTTGGCGACCCGCTGTACAAGCCGTTCGCAAAGAATCCGGCCCTTGCCGACGATGCATTGCCCGAACGATTGCGCGGCGCGCGATCGTCGCCAGACGGGCCGTCCGTATCGGAACCCGGAATCCCCGCCGCCCCCGAAGTGCCAGCAATCCCCGGCGAACCGGCAATCCCC
>CAZASB010000201.1:0-8780 GCA_964487655.1 uncultured Planctomycetaceae bacterium | reverse complement strand
GTTCCGTACTTGCGAAGCTGTTCACCGTCCATTTCAATCCGCAACTGGGGAAGATCGACCTGCGGCTGCACGTACAGGTCAGTAACTCCCGGCACGTTGGCCAACGCCATGCGGATTTCCTGCGACTTGCGACGGAGAATCATCAGGTCGTCGCCATACAGCTTGATGGCCACCTGGGCCTGCACACCGGAAAGCATGTGCGAGATCAAATGCGCCAACGGCTGGTCCACGCTGCCGACAATGCCGGGCACGTCGGCGAGTGCCTCGCGAACGTCATCGAGGACCGCCTCGCGGTTGCGTCCGCTTTCAAGGTCCAGAGCCGCAATAAACTCCGAAGAGCTGACAGGCACGGCATGTTCATCGAGTTCGGCTCGGCCGGTTTTTCGCGCGAAGGCCACGATCTCCTCGATGCGCATCAGCCGCTCCTCGACGCGCCGGGCCACCTCCTGGGACGTGGCCAGGGAGGTGCCTGGCGGCAGAATGACGTTGACTTGCAGCGCTCCCTCGTCGAAAGGCGGTAGGAAGTCGTTCTCCAGCCGCAGCAGCCCCACCACGCTCACTGCAACAGCCACGACGGCGGCGCCCAATACCAACCATGAAAACCGGACGCTAATGGCGACAGTTCGGCCGGCTACGGCGCGCAGCCCTCGAAGCAGGAACCACTCCTGGTCACGCTGCGAAAACCGATCGGCCCAATAAACCACCCCCCATAGCGCCGGCGCGGCGATAAGAGCTGCAACGACGTGCCCGGAAGCCGGCGCCGCCGCCCACCATGCGGCCGGACCAGGCAACTGGAGCCAGCTCAGCACGTCCGGTACCACCCACCGGCTCAGTGCGAAGGCGCTGAGCGGCGCCACCACCGCCGCCAACCACAGCCATGGCCGACGCCGAACCAGTAGCCAATAGGACAGGACCGGCGTGACGGTAAGCGATACGGCCAGCGATGCCATGATCGAAACGATATAGGCAATGCCCAACGGCGTGAACAAACGCCCTTCCATGCCGCTTAGCGCAAACACCGGCGCGAATACGAGCACGACAATGATGTTTCCGAAGACGATCGAGTTGCGAATCTCGACACTTGCTTGGAACACCACGAGCAACGGCGGCTTGGGATGCTCCAGCAAGCGGTTCAGCCGCAGTCGCCGAAACGCGTTTTCCACGTCAACGATCGCGTCGTCCACGAGTTCACCAATGGCCACGGCCAACCCCCCAAGCGTCATCGTATTGACCGACAGGCCCAACGCCGTGAAAACCAGACCCGTAATGACCAAGGAAAGCGGAATGGCCGTCAAGGTTATAAACGTGGTGCGAAAGTTCAGCAGGAACACAAAAAGCACCGCCACCACCAGCACGCCCCCGTCGCGAAGCGCCTCGGCCACGTTCTGAACCGCCAGATCAATGAACCGCTTCTGCTGGTACAGTTCCGTCTCCACGCGTACGTCGGGCGGCAGGGTTCCCTGGAGTTCTTGCAGGACGCGCACCACCTCTTCGGTAACTCGGTTGGTGTCGGCGTTGGGCTGCTTGTTGACCGTCAGCACGACAGCCGGCCCGCCGACGAATTGCCCACCGGCCTGACGCACAAACGCGGAACTATCCCCGCGTTTGACCTCCGGCCCTTCAATCACCCGGGCAACCTGACCGATCAAGACGGGCAGACCGTCGCGAACGGTCACCACGATGTCCTGAATCTGTTCCAGAGTCTGAATGCGTCCCAGCGAGCGAACCAACAGTTCGGTGGGCCCTTGCTGGTCAAGGTAGCCGCCGGTGGCGTTGGCGTTGCTTTCGGCTAGCGCCGTGGTCACGTCGTCAAGCGTGACGCCATAGCGCAGCAAGGCGTCGGGGTTGACGAGAACCTGGAACTGCTTCCGGTCGCCGCCCATCGCAAAAACCTGGGAAACACCCGAAATGGTCAATAAACGCTGGCGCACGGTCCAGTCGGCCAGCGTCCGAAGCTCCATGGGCGAGGTGCGGCCGTCCTCGCTCCACAGGCCGATGATCATAATCTGCCCCATGATCGACGAAATCGGAGCCGGCTGGGGCGTGATTCCCGGGGGCAGCCGTTCCGCGGCCAATGCAAGACGCTCGGCAACGATTTGCCGGTTATTGAGTATGTCGGTTCCCCAGTCGAACTCGACGTAGATGACCGAGAGCCCCACTCCGGACGACGTACGCACCGCTTCGACGCCCATCGCACCGTTCAATGCCGTTTCCAAGGGAAACGTGATCAGCGTCTCGACTTCCTCGGGAGCAAGACCGGGCGCTTCGGTCATGATGACAACGCGCGGACGGTCAAGATTGGGAAAGACGTCAATCGGTAGTTGGACGATCTCCCAGCCGCCAAACACCAGCAGCACCACGGCCGACACCGCCACCAGAACTCGCTGTTGGAGCGAAAATCGAATGACTCCATTGAGCAGTCGGCCGAGCATGACGCGATTCCTTTTAGGCAATGGTTGACGGCAGGTGTTTCGTTAGATACAGATTGCGTTAATGGCCATGGCCCGCGTGAGGATCGGGCCCACCGTCCGCTTGCGCCTTCAGAGCCAAATGGATCTGATACGCTCCGGTCGCCGCCACCAAGTCGCCGGGGAAGAGCGAGCCGTCGTTGGCAATGACGGCCCACTGCGAATCGCGGTGCTCCACATGAACATTCGTCTGCTCGAATCGGCTTCCTCGCTCGAGGAACACGAATGACTCGACCCCATCTTGAACAACTGCCTCCACGGGCAATACGATTCGGTTCGTCCATTGCTCCACCGGCACGAGCAACTCAACGCGCTGCCCTGGTCGGTAGCGCCACGCGATGAATCGGTGGCCGTTGTCCGCGGTTTCGTTACGGACCATTTCGTTGGGCAGGGCAACGTAGAACTTCAACGCCCGCGAGTCGGGATCGACGCGCCCTTCCACGTACAGTATCCTGAGTCCCGCAACTTCGGTCTTCTGGCCGCCAGATCCTTCGACCAGCGCGGAAACCGCGCTCTGTTCGGCGATTGCCGCGGTCAGGGCCGGTGCGTCGTGCTCGAAGGCCCGCCCCTCAATGTACAACTCGCAGTAGTCGCTGAGCGTGGCCAGCGGCGTGCCGGCTACCAAGTGGTCGCCCTGCTTGACGAAGATCTGGGCAACCTCATAGAAGTCGTCATGTACCGCGCCGTGGTTCGGGAATGGGGGCGTGGCAAGCGTCAGGCTCGGCAGGAGCATCCGCTGCTCGATGATCGACGCAACCTGCTCCTCGGTCAGACCATGCAGCACAAGGGCCTGCTTGTCGGCCCGCAAAGCCGCTTCGAGTCGCTGCCGCTCGTACTGTCGCTCCAAGAGCGTCTTGCCCGCCAGCGCGCCGCTTGCGGTCACCTGCTCCAGTCTGGCTATTTCGAGTTTCAGGACGTCCAACTCCTCGACCGCCCTCAACAGCGAACTCTGCTTCTCCACGAGGTCTTCGTGCGTAAGCCGCAACTCAAACAGAGGGTCTCCAGGCCGCACCGCCTCACCGCGAATCGGGTGGATATGCGTGACGATGCCCGTCACGGGCGCCGAAACCGTCAACTCACTCCGCCCCGGCCGCTCGACAACCATGGCGGGCAGCACAACCGTGCGCACGAAGTCGCGCGGCGCCACCTTCGCAAGCGAAAGACCAATGCTCTTGCGCCCCTGCTCGCTTACCTCCAAACTCGCAGCGGGCCCGGTTGCCGCGGAATGATCGTCGCGAGCAGCATCGCGAGCATGGGTGGCAGCCTGGTCCCCAGCCGCGTCGGTCGGCCACGGGGTACTCGCGGAAGGAAGAAAATGCCGCCACCAGCCGGCAGTCGCCACGACACCGGCAAGCAACAGTACCAGTGCGACGGTCCCCGCCGCAAATAGCCATCGACGGCGCCAAACCGATTGTGTCATCACGGAACTCCTCGAACCAGACGAAGCGGACAGCCGTGGCGCGCGGCATCGCGCATCCAGGCAAATCAAAGCAACTCGCGCTTAGCCAAGAATCAAAGGAGAAGCACCCGTTTGAGCAGGTGCGGCCGGAGACGGCCATGAATGCGAGGGGGCCGCTCTTCCACGGGAACCTCGCGCCCTTCCGATTGCGGGCGGGCAGGAGACAACACGAACGAAACGACTTGCACCGGCATTTCCAGCGAAACCGTCACGCCCGCACTGCTTGAACCGGGCACCGCGAAAGTACAACTTTCCGTTTCACAATGGCGCCAGGGAATTCCTTTGCCGCAAGCGGTCCCCGCTTCTCCACGTTCACCTTCGCAGTCGCGAGAGCAGCCGTGCTCGGCGTCTTGCCGTGCCCCACGGCAAGGGTCCATGGCATCGGCGGACGAAGCTGCCCCATGGGCATGATGCAGGCAGCACCCGCCCCAAACATGCAGCAACACGGCGAAGACGGCCAGTGTATGAACGGCTTGCAGCAAAGTTCTTGACATGAGACGTCGGAAAACGCGTTTATTCGCCTACGGGCCGACAACGGTCGGTACGGATAGATGAACGATTTGAATTCGATAGGAGATGAGCCAGTTTAACGGCATCCAACTGACTTCGCACGGAAGCAGCCACCTCGTCGAGCGTTGCCTCCAGCTTTTGCCTCGACTCATCGGTCAAACCATCGCTGATCGGCATGGACGAGGTTAGTGGGCCATCAATCGCCTCAATCACCTCCAGGAGTGAGATTTCATCAGCCCCGCGTTCAAGGCGGTAGCCGCCGTCCACCCCGCGTGTTGACGAGAGAATCCCGCGTGCGACCAAGTTGCGCAGTATCTGCAAAAGGAACCGTTCCGGCATTTTCCCCTCAGTCGCAAGGCGACTGCACGGAACCGGTAAATCGGACCCTTCTTGGGCAAGCTGGATTGTTGCCTGAAGAGCGTAGGCCACTGTTCTCGATAGCTTCATGGCGCTGCGAAACTCCTGGATGATATTATCAAGTTTAACAACCCCGACAGAAAAACACCAGGGGAGGTTTCGCCAAAGATGCCGATTTTACCGAAATTCATGACTCGACACACAAATAAAAACCGATCGAACCCCAGCTCAGCGAGGGGCAGCCAATGCCCCACAAGGACAACATCTGGCATGATGCAAGAAGAGGAAGAAATATCTGGGCGTCAGGCCGCTTTCATGACGACGATCCGTGCCACCCACGACATGTAGGCAAGGTAAGCGGCCAGCAATACGGCCCCTTCGAAACGGTTGATTCTGCATGGCCGACGAAAGTGGCAACCGACACCGAAGAGCGAGAATGTCAAGAGGGCCATCACCAGCCAATCGCGCGAGAGCACTTCGGGGGCAACTTCCATCGGATGGATGATCCCGGCAATTCCAACAACCGCCAACGTATTGAAAAAGTTCGAGCCGATGATGTTGCCCAGCGCAATATCGTGCTCGCCCTTGCGAACGGCGGCCAGCGACGAGGCCAGCTCCGGCAGCGACGTGCCAAGCGCCACCACGGTCAGCCCGATTACGAGGTCGCTCACGCCGAGGCTCTGTGCAATTTCGACCGCGCCCCACACCAGCATACGCGAGCTGAGAATCAGCAAAACCAACCCGGCGACAAGCCAAAACACGGCCCACCGCAAGGGCATTGTTCGAGTTACGGCATCCTTCTCAACTTGGACGCTGTAACTGTCGCTCCGCTTGCGCACCGCCTGAACGATCGTCCAACTCATCAGCAGCGCAAAAACCGCCAGGAGCACGCCCGCATCGACTCGGCTGATTTGACCGTTACGAAGCTGGAAGGCAGCCAGCAACGTAATCACTGCAAGAACGGGCAGTTCCTTGCGCAGCACCTGGGAATGGACGACAATGGGACTCACCAGCGCGGTCAGCCCGAGAATCAGCCCGATGTTTGCAATGTTGGAACCGTAAGCATTGCCCAGCGCGAGCCCAGGGTTCCCTTGTCCGGCCGCGATGGCCGAAACCACCATCTCCGGCGCCGACGTACCGAACCCGATAATCACCATGCCAATGACCAAGGGCGACACACCCGCGTGCCTCGCCGTGGCCGCCGATCCCTCCACGAACCGATCGGCACTGAAAACCAGGAGTATCAGACCGCCAATAACGGCGACAATGGCCAACGTCATACGACTTTCTCAAAAATTGATTTCCAGCCCGGCCATCGCACCATGGTAGAACGCCGAGCCGTTCCACATGACATTGGCGTCGTCTTGTTCCATGGCACCGGCCGTGTTGGCGGCCAGCCCGAGGCCGTCGATCCACATAACCTCGTAGCCGCCAAAAAGACTGCAATGACGAGTCAGTCGATAATGAGCTTTCAGGCCGATCTCGGCAAGAAAAGAGGTTCGACGATGAGTCAGGCTCTCGTTGAGGTCGAAATTAGTCCCTTCTCCAACCACGCCTACTCGCATGTGCGTTCCGTAAACACCGGCCTTTGCAAAGCCGTCGAAGCGAAGTCTCCCAGAATCCCAAACCGCGGCGTCCAGGCCGAGTTGGAAGCCATACATGTGATTGTTGGCAGTGCCATGTAGTGTTCCATCGAGGTCGTTGCTGTGCGCCTCCGCCGAACACTGTTCGTGGACCTCGACCCAACGGAAGCCGGCCAGCAGAGCAAGACGATCGAAGCAGCGCCGCTTCAAGTTCCATTCGTTGCTATAGAGTCGCGAGGTGTAGGTGGCGCTGGCCGTGTCGAAGAAGTCGTCCGGATCGTCAGAAACCATCGGCATGCGAAGGTTTCCATCGTCTTCAAGCGAACGCGAAGCGCTCCAGTCTTCCACGCTGAAAAAGGTAAACTCGATTTCCCAAGCCGACCCAATGCGTCTTGCTAGTTCCACCCGTGGCCCCACGCCGACTCCCAAGTCAAAGTCGGCCGTGTTCACCAGTTCCTGACCGGTTGTTCCGTCCTCGACAAGCGTTGCACTCCGAGGCCGCGAGCGCTGAAGGAATACGGCGCCGGCCGTCATTCGCCACGGATTCGTATCACATCGCGCGTAATCATCACTTCCATAGCCAAAAAAACGCACCGAATCCCCCCACCCGTCCGCATTCTCCGGGGTAAGCGCCGTATCGCCGTAGGCTGCTAGCGACCCTTCCGAAAGCGTGTTGGCATGCAAGGGCGCAACTTGGGACGAAAAGAATACCACGGCAATGGCCAACGTCAATACGATTGCTCTCACGATTCTTGTCTCCCAAAGATTGTCGGCAAAAAATCCGGCTGCGGCAATCAACAGAAGCAATCAGCTACCCCCCATGATAACTGTGTCCGTTGAGCAATGTGCAGCGTTTCTACTTCTATCATCGGACAGCCCTTCGGGAAGATTCGAGTGCTTTCGGAATGTATTTCAGAACAATGCTCCGCTTAACTGCTGGGTTCTAGCTCAACTTCCACAGTTCAGTGCATTTGCCCCCGGTTTTTTCGGGGTGAGGGAGTGAAAGTCTTCACTACATTTCGTTCAATTCGTTATTTGGGGGGGAGTGATATCCCCAGTCGTTGCAACAGGATTGCTTGGTGATCGGTTGGGTGCTCATCCGTCACTAAGTACACAGCATAAGCTTCGCGTACAATCACACCGACACCTTTCCACGCGCCATCAAATCCTCCGGACTCACGGCATCAAGCGCATCAAGCAACGCAATCTGATACGATCCTGGGGCCAGCGTATGCGTGGCCGCCATTTCCCCAGCCACGGCCATAACAAGTGCTGTCGCTAACGCCGCCATACGATAATCATCAGTGACAGCTGCAAAAGCCGTTGCAAGTGCTCCTTGAGCGCAGCCAACACCCGTCACACGCGTCATAATCGGATGCCCGTTAGCAACAGAAAGCGATGACTGACCGCAGCTTGCGATAAAGTCAACTTTACCCGTCGCCAATACTGTCGCGCCCGTCTGCACACACAGCAACTCAGCAGCATCACGCGCCTCTTCCACACTCGCCGTGCTATCTACACCACGAGAAGTCGACTTAAACCCCGCCAACGCCATAATCTCAGAGGCATTCCCTCGGATAATCGCCGGATGTTTAGCTTTCAACTCCTTTGCTAACGCCGTACGCAAGGTCAATGCACCCACAGCAACAGGATCAAGAACCCACGGGGTTTTAGCCGCATTGGCGGCTTCTACGGCAGCGCGCATTGCCGTCGTCTGCATCTCGGTAATCGTACCTACATTGATCAGAAGTCCACCGGTTATACCGGCAAACTGCGCTGCCTCCGCGCAATCATCAATCATCGCTGGCGCTGCCCCAACGGCCAACATGCAATTTGCTGTATAACCCGTTACAACCGTATTCGTCATGCAATGTACCAACGGCATTTCACTACGCAACTTCAACAACAAACCAGCACAGTCTTCAAGGAAAATTTTTGAATGTTTCATGTCAGGAGTGTAACACAGACAAACACAGCGGGAAAGGCGGAAAGAAATCACGCTGTGCGACTTCTCTTACGGCGCAAGCGGCAGTGCCATTCGTACCGGACACCTTTAATTTCCGCATAGTCCTACTAGTTCATTCTCACGAGAAATGGGGTTCATAGTCTGCCCCGCAGCTTCTTTGGCGGCTTCGTACATGCTCTCGTCCGCACACAAAGAACCGGTGTACAGCCAAACTCGAGGACCACATACCTGGGCCAAACCTGTCGGGTCAGTATCCATCAACGGTGTGTTTCCCACATACCGATACAGATTCACGTCCCCTGCATCATATCCAATCGGATCGCGGCTGATGAACTGGCCGAGTTCCGCGTGGTAGTAACGGGCGCGGTAGTAATAGAGGCCGGTTTCGGAGTCGAACTCGCGGCCGGTGTAGAGGGTGGTGTTGTCGAAGGCGGATT
>CAZASB010000200.1:0-8816 GCA_964487655.1 uncultured Planctomycetaceae bacterium | reverse complement strand
GCGAGGGGGAGGCGAGCGAGGGGGAGGCGAGCGAGGGGGACAGTCCCAATTTCGCGGACGCAAAGGCTGAGCGAAATGGCACATCGCCCGTGCCGCGAAATTTGGGACAGTCCCCTGGGTACCCGTTGGCGAGCCCAGTCGCTCTCTACCTTTCGCCCAAGGCGTCCGACGCCGCTCGGGCGCTGTTCACCTTCCTCAACGAGGGCGGCGGGCGCGACGCGCTGCTTACCGGCGGACTGGTCCCCCGGCCACTGCCGGAGACGAGAGAGGACGAAGTCGCCGCGGCGTACGGCCCGGCGGATAAACCGCAAGCAACCGGCCCGCCTGCGCAGCTCGCCGCGGCAAACGAGGAGGATGCGCCTGCAACCGTTGCGACTGACCATTTGCAGGACGTGCTTCGCGGCGCGTTGGGCGGCTCGGCAGAAGGTTCGCCTTCCGGTGTGGCCCCCGTGGCCGCTCGAGCTGCCGCGGGCGAAACGGCTGAAAACGCCGCGGCTGCCCCGCTCGACCCGAACCGTCCTGCGCCCGGGCCGCGGCAGACTGAAGAGCCGAAAGCCATCACGCCTGCGCCGGGCGACGGCAGCGCACCGCATCCGGTTGCGTCTGAGCCGTCGGCGGCCGAGGCTGACCTTGCCGCCTGGTTTGCTGCCCACGCCGTGCCCATCGAGCTCGTCGGCTTGGGCGTCGTGGCGGTTGCCGTCGCGCTGGGCACCCTCGGCATGAAGCGCGCCCGGCATCGCAACGAAGTCATGCGGCGCTATCGGCCGTGAGACACGCCATGCCACGATTGCCGCGAGTGAACTATCCGAATGCCGTGTATCACGTGACCGCGAAAGGGAACGGGCGTGCCACGATCTTCTTCGAGGACGCTGACCGGCATTGCTTTCTTCGCCAGCTTTGCGACAGCCTCGAGGCCGAGTCGGTCTTTCCCATGGACGCCATGCGCGAAAGCCGGTATGCCATTGGCGGCGAGGCATTATCGGATCGGAGCCCGAAGGTCTGAAAGCGCACGGCAAACGGGCTGGCGTGGCCAAGTACGTGGCGGTCGAGCCGGCCTGCCGCCTGACGGGCCAGAGCGGTCGCGCGGTGGGCGCGCACTACGGCGGGATCAGTTCCGCCGCTTTGAGCACGATCCGCCGCAAACTTCGAGAGGGGAAATACGACCTCACGTCGGCCGTCAACCATTTGGCGACCAGTCATAAATCCTCCGGGATGAGCCCGGAGGTGGGCATTTTACGCCCATCGCTAGTGTAAACCGCAACTTGCATGCGTTGGAACGTCTGAGCCAAGCGTGCCGGAAAAACTTGCCGCACACCAAATCGTGACGCTCTGGGCAAGGCTATAAGCTGGTCATGGGAACCTTGCCAAACAATGCCTGTCCGGCGAGAATAGGCTTCCCTCCAACCCCGAGGAGCGTACAACGTGGAGTCGATGCGGCAATTACTTAGTGGAAACGAGGCGGTGGCGCGCGCGGCGAAAGATGCCGGCGTGCGTCTCGGCGTGGGGTATCCCGGCACGCCCTCAACAGAAATTCTAGAGTCGCTGGGCGTCTTGGGGGGCCCGGCCGAGTGGGCGCCAAACGAAAAGGTCGCCCTCGAAGTGGCCCTCGGCGCGGCCTACGGTAACGCCCGCACGCTGGTCACCATGAAGCACGTGGGGCTGAACGTGGCGGCCGACCCGCTCTTCACCGCCGCCTATACCGGCGCGCCCGGCGCCCTGGTGGTTGTCGTGGCCGACGACCCCGGCATGGCCTCCAGCCAGAACGAGCAGGATAGCCGCCGCTACGCCATCGCCGCCGGCGTGCCCATGCTCGAACCGGCCGATTCGCAGGAGGCTTACGCAATGACCATCGAGGCTTTCCATCTTGCCGAACGATGGTCGCTTCCCGTCCTACTACGTTTGACCACGCGGGTGAGTCACTCGAAGTCCATCGTGGTTCGCCACCGGCAGTCGGCGGCGCCGCAAGTCGGCTTCACTCGCGACATTTCCGGCCGCGTCATGGTGCCCGGCAACGCGCGGCCGGCACATCGCCGGCTGCGAGAGAAACTTCGGCAAGTGGCCGCATGGTCCGAGTCGCCAGGCTGCGGAACGCGGCTGTTTCCCGTCGAAAACGCAACGCTGGGCATCATCGCCGACGGCGTGGCCGTGCTGCACGCGCGCGAGGCCGCTCCGGAGGCTGCCGTCCTGCAGGTGCGAATGCCACATCCGTTTCCCATCGAGGCCATCCGCGAGTTTGTCCGTTCGGTCGACCGATGCGTGGTTATCGAGGAGGGCGACCCGGTCCTCGCTGATGCATGTCGAGCCGCTGGATTGGCCGTGGAAGAAAAGCCGGAACCGTTCCGATTCGGCGAGCTGAACATTGGCCGAGTGCGTCGCATTCTGGCCGGTGACACCAGCCCCGAACCCGCACCGCCGGCAGGCAAGCCGCCGGAGCTTTGCGCCGGCTGCCCACACCGGACGGTATTCGGCCTTCTACGTGATATGGAATGCATTGTGTCGGGCGACATCGGTTGCTATTCGCTCGGCGCCCTGCCCCCGTTTGCGGCAATGGACTCGTGCGTGTGCATGGGCGCAAGCATCGGCGTGGGACTCGGCCTTCGGCACGTCCTGCCGGAGGAAGAAGCACGCCGCGTGGTCAGTGTTATTGGCGACAGCACGTTCATCCACAGCGGGCTGACGGGCATTGCCGAGATGGTCTACAATCCACCGCCGACAGGTCACGTGGTCATCATTCTCGACAACCAGACGACCGCCATGACCGGCTTGCAGGAGCATCCGGGCACGGGACGCAACCTTCGACACGAACCGGCCCCCCAGCTTGTCCTCGAAGATGCGTGCCGCGGGCTGGGCGTGCCGAACGTGATGGTGATCGATCCGGTAAAAGAGACGGAACGGCTGGCCGCGGCGCTTGCCGGGGCACTGCGGGACGGCGGCCTGTGGGTCATCATCGCGCGGCGACCTTGCCTGCTGGCGACCATCCGGCAAAAGAAAGCGGAGGCGAGACAATGAACCCATACAACATCGCCATTGCCGGCCTGGGTGGCCAGGGCGTGATCAAGGCGTCGGACATTGTTGCCGACGCAGCGTTTCGGGCAGGCTATGACGTGAAGAAGGCCGAAGTACACGGGATGAGCCAGCGCGGCGGCTCGGTGAACACCGATGTTCGTTTCGGCTCGGAAGTGCTCAGCCCCATGGCGCCGGACGGCGAGGTCGACGCGCTCGTCCTGGTCGACGCTACCCAGGAGCCGGTCAACCGGCGCCGACTGCGACCGGGCGGCCACTTGCTCGGTCCGAAGGCACTGGCCGACGTGCCGCTGCCCAGCGCAAAAACGCTAAACGTGGCCCTGCTCGGCCTGTTGAGCGCCTACCTGCCGCTTCCGGTCGAGGCGTGGCACGAGGCCATTCGCCAGGCGTTGCCGGAGAAGGTCCACGCCATGAACCTCAGCGCATTCGATCTAGGTCGCAGCCGTGCGATGGGAACCTAGGGGTTCCACGCTGGAGCGTCTTCAATGCCTTCCGCCTGCGGTGGGTCGAAGACGATCCGCTCGCCCGTGTCCTCGATGGTGACAATCAGTTCGACAACGCTCCAAACGCCGTCGATCATCCGGCCTTCCGTGCGCACATGCGCGCGGCCTTTCGGGCCCTCGACATCGAAATCGAACCGGGCATCGCCTTGGTTATTTTCGAAGTTGATCTCGCCGGTCGGGAACCATGTGACGTCTTCAATGGGCGCGCCAATGGCCTCTTGCACGCGAGGATCCGCCTGCACGGCGGCCAGGGCCTGCTTGTAGGGCTCACTGGTCTTCAAGGCGCCGACGGCGACCGTAAATATCCCCGTGCAGCAGCCGGCACAAATGATGATCGGCAAGATGACTGCCAGGGGAACGAACCAGAGCCAATTCCTCGCGAACCATCCTCGCCGAGGCGGCTCGGCCACGAAGGTTGCCTGTTCGTACTGCGGCTGTGGATTGTCGAATTGCATGGTGCAGGTTCCTTGTTGGGGGTTGGGAGTTGGGAGCTATTCCCCCAGGCCGGCGCGCCAGCGGAGGTAAGCATCGAGGAAGCCTTGGATATTGCCGTCCAGCACGCTGTGGAAGCTGGTGGCGGCATGGCCCGTGCGGGAGTCTTTCACGCGTTGATCTGGATGAAGGAAGTAGCTACGAATCTGGGAGCCGAAACCGACTTTGGGCAAGTTGCTGTACTTGGCGGCAAACTCGGCCTCGCGTTTTTCCTCTTCGATGGCCGCCATCCGGGAGCGAAGCATCTTCCAGGCGGTTGCCCGGTTCTTGTGCTGGCTACGCTCGTTCTGACATTGCACCACCGTGCCGGTTGGTACGTGGGTCAGCCGAATGGCGCTCGATGTCTTGTTCACGTGTTGGCCGCCGGCGCCGCTGGCTCGGAAGATGTCTTCACGCACGTCTTCGTCGCGAATATCGATTTCGATGGCGTCTGACACCTCGGGCGATACGTCGACCGCGGCGAAACTGGTTTGTCGCTTTCCTTCCGAGTTGAACGGACTGATGCGTACGAGTCGATGAATTCCTTGCTCACCCTTGAGGTATCCGTATGCCAGCGGCCCGCGTATCGCAACCGCGGCGCTGTTGATACCGGCCTCCTCGTTATCCTGCCGATCGAGCAACTCAACGTCGTACCCGTGGTCCTCAGCCCAGGAAAGGTACATTCGCAGCAGCATTTCGGCCCAATCATTGGCATCCGTTCCACCATCGCGGGCATTGATGCTCACGATGGCCGAATGGGCGTCCACCGGTCCGCTCAGCAGGGCCTTCAGTTCCAGGTCGGCCAGGGCGCGCTCAAGCTCCTTGATCTCGCCTGACGCCTCGGCGGCAAACTCGGGATCCTCTTCGGCCATTTCGAGCATGGCGGCAAGGTCATTGGAACGGCGAATGGCCTCTTCGAGGGGATTTGTAACCCCCTTCAGTGACTTGAGCTGCCCCATGATCTCGCGGGCCGACTCCTGGTTACCCCAGAACCCGGGCGCCGACATGCGGTGTTCGATTTCTTTGACTTGATCTTGCTTGGTAGCGTAGTCAAAGAGAGTCTCGCAGTTGGAGAATTCGCTCTTGGATGGCCTCGGCGCGATCAATCAAGTCTCGATCCATGGATTTGGTCTCGTTGAATTACAGGGATTGGGGTTTACCTAATGTGACGGGGCGGGTGGTAAGCCGGTCAGTTCATACTTCGGGCTTGATCGTAACCTTGCCGACTGATGCCAGTGCTAGCAGGAGCGTTCCCGGCAGAACTCAGAGAATCAGCAGAATTCCATGCTCAGTTAGTATCGCATTCTGCTAGCATTTGGCAACCTTACAATCAAGGCCTCATGCTTCATCGGCCGATTATAACGACTGAGCGGAAAATGCCTAGGCGGATTCTCCATTTTCCCCCGGTTTGTACCCTTGGAGCTTCCATTGGACGGTCATGCAGGCGAGTCTACAATCCTCGCCCAGCCCGTTGCTCGGCGATCGGACATGTCGCCGGACTTGGAGAACAACGATGGGCTCTCCTCGGACAGCTAGCCACGCCAGGAACTGACGTTATGGTCTCGACCACGTCAACGTGTAATGACTCGGGATTGGGAAGATGCCGTCTCGCATTACGAGATTCGATTGGCGAGAACGAGAACTCGTCTCACCAGATCGAACCGCGCCGCGCCGCGGCCGTGTGTAGCTTGGTGGCCATCATCATCGGCTTTACGAATCCGATCGCAATGTCGCTTACCGAGGTGCTGCTGGGCGTAATGGCCATCTGCTGGCTCCTGGCAGGCGGTTTCCGCGAGCAGTGGACCATCATCCGGCGCAATCCGGTCGCCCTGGTCGCCTTGACCCTGGTGGCCTTCCTGGGCCTTTCGGTCCTCTACGGCGAGGCCCCATTGAGCCAGTCGTTGCGTGGATTGGCCAAATACCGCAATCTGATCTATCTCGTGTTTTTTATCACCATCTTCCGCACGGCGAAGATGCGAGAGGCCGGTCTCCTCGCGTTTGCGGCGGCCATGGTGCTTACCCTCATTGGCTCCGCCATGGCGGAGGCCGCCATCCCGCCGTTCCACAACCACCATGCCGACCTGGGTAGCGATGCCGGTATCTTCCGCAATCGGATTATCCAGGGGCTCTGCATGGGCCTGTTCGCCTATCTCATGCTCCATCGCTTCATCGAACAGCCGCGCCGACGGTGGCCCCTGGCGGTGTTGGCCTTGCTGGCGATGGGGAACACCCTGTTCATGGTGGGCGGGCGGACGGGGTACCTCGTTTTGGCAGCATTGATTGCGCTCCTCTGCGTGCAGCGACTTCGATTCCGCACCTTGGCGTATTCCGCGGCTGCTATCGGCGTGCTCGGTGTGATCGGCTACTTCCATTCCGATACCATCTTGATGCGTGTTCGCCTAGCCCATACCGAGATTGCCGCCTACCTCGATTACCGTAACCATGGAGGGCCCCTGATCCCCGAAGGTTGGGAGAGACGGGTTACCCATACGTCGTGCGGACAGCGACTGGAGTACTATCGGATCGGACTGGATCTCTTTCGCAAGCACCCACTGCTGGGGGTAGGCGTGGGCAGCGTTGTACACCACATGAAGGCATACCCGGAGGAAGAGGGGAACGGTCCCGCAAACCACAATCTCCATTCCGAATTCGTAATGATGGCGGCTCAAGGGGGAATCGTCGGGCTGGCGCTGCTCATAACGCTGCTGGTGGCGTGCTGGCGAGTCAACCGGTGCCTTTCGCCACCCATGCGGCATTTGGCTGAAGGCGTGCTGGTACTGACCATCGTCGCTGGCACGATCAACTCGATCATCACCGAACGAACGGAAGGGGTCTTGTTCGCGTTCGGCCTGGGGCTTGCCTTCGCCGAGTTCGGTGAACGCACGGTCCGCAAGGGGGAAGCCATTCCAACGGTTGAGATGGCAGGGGCTGCCGAGCCGCCGGTCATCGAAGAGACGCCGCCAGCACCCCTGTCACGTGCCGCCTAGCGCCCCTGGTTTACGCCGTTTGGCAAACTGAGGTTGATTCCTGGGTGGCATGAAGGTTACTATCCCCCCGTCTTGCTAGTATCCACACTGGCTTGCCAGTATCCACACTAGCGAATCTCGTTTCTCAGCTACTTACTTTTCAATCGCAATGAGAAGCCGCATAGGCCGCACGATAGGACGGGGAACACAAATCCCATGAGCATATCGGCGGTCTCAACTCAACCGTACACACCTTCGCTTGCGCGAAAGACGGGTTGGAGCGCCACGGCCAGCATGTGCAACCTGGGCGGGCGGCTGATCGCGCAGATTATCATCGCTCGGCTTTTGGGCCCGGATGGTACGGGGCGTATCGCCTACTTGGTCTGGCTCATCGAAATCGCCACCCTAATGGTCTGCTTCGGTTTACCCCACAGCCTTACTCGTTATCTGGCTGAACTGCATGGGCAGCGGAGGATCGCCCAGGCCTCGCATTTTGCACAATGGGTCTTCGTACGGTACCTGGTCCTTGCAACCCTCGGTACCATGGTGGTCGGTGTTCTCTTCGTGTTTTCATCGCAGTATGCCGGTTCCGAGTCGATCTTGCCGTTACTGATGGTTCTGTTCCTGGTTCGCGGCCTGGAACTCATCAACCAAGCGGACCTTACCGGCCGGCAGCAGTTCGACCGGCTGGCGCAGGTCAACGTCGCGGCGGCGGTGGTCCTTGTCATTAGCGTGGCCGCCGGAACCTTTTGGTTTGGCCTGCCGGGCGTGCTGTACGGGTATATTGCCGGCGCGCTGATTCCGGCCGTCTACAGTTTCACGATTCTTCGGGGGTTCGCGTTTCGGCCACGGATGGCGACCGACCTGCACCGCCGTGTGTGGAAGTTCTCCTTTCACATCTGGCTGGCCATGCTGGCTTCCACCTTCGTCTGGTCGCGAATGGAGATATTCTTCCTTGAGCGTTACTGGGATGTCCATGAAGTGGCCATGTTCACCGTTGCGCTGACGTTCACCGTGATGATCTACCAGATAGCCACGATGTTCAGCAGGGCTTTCATGGCACACTTCTCACACTTGGTGGGCGGTGGTAGCCACGATGTGATCCGGCGGCAGTATCAAACGGCAACGCGGCTGATGACGCTGGCCATTGTTCCGATGGCATTCGGCGGCGCGGGGATTATGCCGGTACTGCTTCCCCTGCTGTTCGGCGCCGACTTCGCCCCCGCCGTGCCTGTTGCGATGGTTCTCACGGCGACCTCAGCGCTAGCCTTCTCGCTAATTGGCTCGAACCTGATGTATGCGAAGGAGCGTTCCGGGTTCATCGCCATAAGTAGTTTTGCTGGCGCTATTCTTTCCGTGGCGGCCGGTGTCTGGATTGTCTCCCGCTTTGGCGCTTTGGGCGCCGCATGGTCCAGGGTATTTGTGCAAGGCTCGGTGGTTGCGTTGAGCTTGTGGTATATTGTCCGCCGGCTCGACTGCACCTGTCCCTTTGGCGCACTCGGACGTACGGCGGTTGCGGCGGCTCTTTGCGGCCTTGCCGCGTGGTGCGTCGTTTACCTCGTCCCTCATCCGATCGGTGCCCTGGCCCTTGCCGTGCCAACTGGCGTTGCAACCTATGCTCTCGGAGTGAAGCTTCTGCGAGTTCTCGGTCCGGAGGAGATGCGACAACTGAAAAGAGTCGCGAGGCGTTTGCCTCTTGGGATTCACGGGCCCTTTGCCGTCGCGCTCGATGCGATGGGAAACACGCCGTGAGGATCGCGTTTCCGTACGACAAGTGTCTGCCATGCCCACGCGTACTCACCCACGCGTGAAATGACATGCCGCGAGTCTTCTTTATTCTCGATGAGTTGCC
>CAZASB010000199.1:1640-8839 GCA_964487655.1 uncultured Planctomycetaceae bacterium | reverse complement strand
GATTCCTGCATAGTCAATGAGCGGTTCGCAGCCGTTTTATCGGGGAAGCCGGGCTTCGCCCTCGTCCATTGGCTATGCAAGCCCCAATAGGACGCTCGACAGCTTTACACGCATGGAGAGAACGGTTGACCACTACGGCCCTGAGACTGGCGCCCTCTCCTTGTGCCATTGCAGCACGCGCTGGCGGCCGGTCGGATCGGTGAAGCGGTAACCGGTGAGCCCCATGGCGGCCATGGGCTCGTCGGCGGCCGGCTCAAGGTTGAACTCGGGAAATGGCTGCCCTTGCCGAATGAGCAGGATGGCGGCGGCCGTCGCGCCAATCTCGGCGGCCGGTTCGCCGGTCAGCCTGAGCGGCTCCTGGAGGGTCACGGCGAGGACGAGCCAGGCATTCGCCTCGGACCAGGGGTCGCGCTGGGCGATTGCCAGCAAGGCAATCCAGTCGAGTCGGTACGGCGCCTCCTCCGAAGGCGGCTCGAAATGGTTCTGCTCTATCGTCGTGAGCAATCCGGGCGCGGCCGCGCGCGTGCCCTCGGCAGCCAGCAGCAGGCATAACGCGCCGTGCCGGCTGGGCCGTCCGCCAAGATAGGTTGGCGGAGGCAGCGGTATGAACTGGCCCGGCGCATAGGGATCCGGCCGCGGTTCCCATGGCGGCAGCGGACTGTCGGCAACCGCAGACAAGTACCACGCAGCGAAACGCGACACTTCACCCGGGTCCAGCCCGGCGAATGCGCGGAGATCGTCTTCATCGAGCGGCTGCTCCTGGCCGCGAAGCCGATCGACCGTGCGCCGGCTCAACTCGTGCAGGCGGATGGTCTGGTCGATCAAGGCATGACGCTCGTACCATAAGCGCCGGCGGGGCGTTGGCAAGTTGATCAGGTGGAACAGGATGTCGGTCGAGCGCGGGTGCGGTATGGCTACGCCTACCGGATAGTCGCCCGGCGAAAGGGAACTGCCGCATACGCAATGCGCCGTCCGGTCGTCGATCCGATCGAAATGGCTCGGCCGCGGCGCGCCGACCGACTGGCTGGCTACGCCCACCAGCAGATGCTGTTCCGCCAAGTGCCGGCGGTGCTGCCAACTTTCGGCCACCATTGCGGGCCTGGTCTCGTCGAGCAGAGCGGCGAGGCGAGTATGCGCGTCGAGGTCGGCTGGCTTGTCGAGACGCGCCTTCAACGCGGCGGCCACACGCGGAACGTACTCGTCGCGCATCAGCAGATCGTTCAGCTCGCGTTCGGCCGTGCGCGCGGATGACGGCCGCCGCGAATCGACGCCTGCCCATCCCGTGGCGACGAAATCATTGACCCAACCGGAGATGGCGTCGTCCGTGACTTCCGGCAGATTCCAGTCGGCCGGATCGCTTTGCGACCACACTGGACGCAAGCCGGCCCAAACCTCGTCCAGGTACTTGGCCGCCGCCTCGGACAAAGCGTCTTCCGCGAACCGCGCCTTGACTCGCAACGTGACCGGTCCGACCAACTTGCCGTTGCCTAGCAACCACTCCAGCCGGCGCACGGCCGCCAGTCGCACGGCATAGGCGTCGGCGTCGAGCCGATGCACAAGCCGATCCAGTTCTTCCGGGGAGGCGGTGCCAGGCGGCTCCGGCGGCAGAACTGGCAGGCGTCGGAGCCAGCGATCGAGGTGCCAGCGCACCTCGAAAGACACGTTCTGTTCCCGCAACATCTGGCGGAACTCGGCGGCCAACAAGCGCCCGTGCTCCGGCATGGTCACCAGGGCGTCAAGACGCTCGGCGGCGTGGCGACGTATTGTGAAATCGTCGCTATCAAGCTGCCCGAGCAGCCCGGCCACCTCGGTCCGGAGCCGCTGCCGATCTGCGCCGGCGCTGGGGCTCGATGGGCCGGTCGGAGCAGACGGTTCCGCCCCAGAAACCGGGCGCCCGTCGCCGGTCGGTTCAAGCGGCGCGGCGGAAGCACGCGGTATGTGCAGGAAAACCAAGCATATCAGCAGTAGGGCACCGGGCCGAAACATACGGATACTCGGGACGGTTGGGGACGTTGTTTCGCTATTATACGGCTTTTCCGGGATACAGGTCGGTGTTGGAGAAATGGGCCGGATCGGAAGCGATTGCAAGAATAAGATGCCCACGGACAAGCCCGTGGGAGTTTCACGACACGTTGCTACAATGGCCTTTCGCTGATCGACGTGCCGTACCCCACTCCAATCGGCCGGCATTAACGGCGAGTTGTCAGCTTCACAACACGGACGTCGCCCGGGCCAACCTCAACCACAATCGCGTTCTTGTCCCGTTCCAGGGCTATTTCCGTGTCGCCGCGCAATTCGCGCGCTCCGTTTACGTTGAGCGATCGGAAATCGATGGTTACCCGGGCCGTTTGTGTCGGATCGAACTCGGCCGGCGTTGTGGTGTACTTGGTTACACCCTTATTGTTGATCAGGTACACCCACCAACCGTCAGGCACCTTGTTCAGGCCATACTCGACGTCGCCATGCACCGCAACCGGCAAGACTTCATCGACGATCTGCCGCATGAGCAGTTCCACCAGCGGCATGGACACGACCGTGGCCATCAGGCTTCGCTGCTTGCGAGGCGTCATAAAATCGACGGTCGTGAGAACGACCCGGCCTCGATCGACGTGATGCACGCTTGCCAGGACATGGCCCTTGCCGTCGGTCCATAGCGGTTCCGCTCCGCACAGTTCAACTTGCTCGAAATCGTAAGGTTCATCGAGGACAACCGGATCACCGCCGGCGCGCGACGAAATCGGCCCTTCCACCTCACCGGTCTTACCGGTCGGCTTTGCGCCAAGGAAGTCCGCCGGCAGACTATCGCCCGTCTGCCGGCTGTTGATCACCAATGTGCCGCCCTGGCGCACGTACTCCATGAGTCGTTGGGCCAGCGGGACGTCGATATCGATCGCGCCGAGCAAGATGGCCACCTTATAATCTCCGATCAAGTCCAGCGCAATGGGGCCGCTCGGTGGGTTGGGCGCGAGCACGTCGTAGATATCGCCAAACGGACCGTTGGCCAGGCATCCTTCCTTGCCGTTGCGCACGTCCTGCGAGAACGGCGCGATGGTGTATAGGAAGGCGTCGATCATCATGTCGCCTCGTTCCACCGGAAAATGCGACCAGGCGTTTCCGCCCCACTGTGGCATGCCCTGGTTGAATGGCGTCAGCAAGGCCACCGGCGCGTAGCTCACGCCGCGATCGGGATGCCGCTGGGTGAAGTCGTACCACTCCCGCATCGCCTCGCCGTGCGGCGACAGGATCCATTCCCCCGAATTGCCGTCTTTGGGCTGACAGTAGGCGCGAGGAAAATCCTCGTGCTGCACCATGCTCGCGCCGGCGAAATAGGCCAGGTACTTATCGCGCCGACTCAACGACACCGACATACCGAACCCCGGCCCCGAATTTTCTTGGCTGCCGGGTGTTGTCGATTTGGTGGTCGACAGGTGGTTGGGTTCGTTGTTGACCGAGCGGTTTCCGTCCTTGTCATAGCCGTTGTAGTACGTGGCGATGTACCACTGCCACGGCTTGCGGTACTGGCGCGCAGCGCCGCGCACATGAAACATCGACGCCTGATGGCGATACAGCCCCGTATTGGTCGTCTCCTGAATGGCCATGCCGCCGCCCCATTCCAGGGCATAATGGTCGAAGCACCATCCGGCCCGCAGGAAGAGCATCTTCCCGGGATCGTCGAAATAGTATCGCCGCAGCGCGGCATGGCATTCTTGCAGGCCCTTGACAGCGCCGTCCCGGCTGGCGGCGGCCTGTTGCAAGATGGTCTTCATTCGCTCGATGGCCGGTTCGGAACAGCCGTGCTTTTTCGCCCATTCCGGGGCATTATTCGGGCTGGTCAGCGGCGTGATGTACTCGTTGTCCCATTCCACGCCCGTCCAGAAGCCCAGAAAGTTGGGATGCTCGGCCTTCCACTTCTCGTAGGACTGCTTGTCGACCTGGAAAGCGTCCATGCAGCGGAACGGCGGACGGCCCGCCGACGTGTAAACGATGAACGGAAGCCGCGGGTCTGGATTGAGTTTCCAGAGCTTGTCGGCATTGACGGCCAAGGGGTTGTCGCCCTCGGCGCGCAGGTCCGGAATCCAATAGCCGTTAACGGCGTCGCGCACCATGGGCTCGGTCAGCACGTGCTTCTCCATGGCCTTGGCGCGCGACGACTCGGGCGGAGTGGCGGGCAGCATGTTCCAGAACCGGCGCTCCATGATCTCGGGCGGCAGTCGTGCGGGATTGACCTCGAAATCGGTACGAGCGACGATCCGACTTCGGTCCCCGGCCGGACCGCCGTCCTCGGCCATGGCCAGACCGGCCACGCCGATCAGGCTGACGATGAACAGGATCGCCATCGCCAAGCATGTCCGGACATGAAAACGTCGCTCGACTCGCCTCGCGATCCGCTTTTCGAATATTCGACACAAAGGCGCTACTCGTTGGCTCGGCATGACAGTTCCCCCTAGTTGATCGACAATACTCGCGGCGCGTTGCCGCAAGCGGGAATCTTGACGGTAGCGGTCGAGGCCGCTTCGTCCCACGTAACGTCGCTCGCCGGCTTGCCGTCCAGCGTGACAGCGCTGGGCCGGCTGGGTAGATGGACGGTCGCCGTGAAGTCGCGCGTTGCCGGCATGTTGGCATACGCGCCTTCGCGGGGGCCGATGGTCAGCTTGACGGTCTTGTCAACCGTTTCGCAGGTCAGCAGTGTGCGAGCGAACTTGCCTGCACGGTAGTCGAGACTCTGGCCGTCGTCTTCGTGAAGCGTGAACGTACTGCGCGCCGCCGGGTAGATGAGCAGTCCCACTTCCGAGGACCAACCCTTCGCGACGTGGTCGTGGGGCGGCCAGGTGGGAATGATCGCGCCGCGTTTGACCATCAGCGCGCCGCCGCGCTCGGGCGTCACCACAACGGGAACCGTGGCCGGTCCATGGATTGCCTTACCGGTGAAGAAGTCGATCCATTCGCCCTCGGGCAAGCGGACCTCCTTCGAGAAGGCCGAGACCAGCAGGAAATCGCCCAGCATGTACTGCGACAGCACGGCGTCCCACGCCGGATCGTCCGGATAGACCATCGGCATCGCCCGCATGACCGGGTAGCCGGTCAGCGCCGCTTCGGCCGCCGTTGAATAGAGGTACGGCAGCAGCTTGTAGCGAAGCTGGGCATACTGGCGATACGCGGCCATGTGTTCGTCTTCCAGGTACCAGGGCTGGTACCAATAATCCCAGTTATTCTGCTGCGCCCACGTCTGAAGGAACCCGAAGTGGAGCCCTTCGACGTCGGTCACCGTCATATCACAAGAATGGTTGGAATGGCCAGAGAACGCCAGGTTCAACATGGAGGCCAGCGGCCGCTTGCCGCCCCCCGTGTCGCCTGCCCAGGTGGCAACGTACTGCTGCACGCCTGCATAGCCGCCGGCCGAATAGACCATGGCGCGGCGCTTGGCGTGGTCCTCGAATCCGCGGGCCATCTGCTTAGCGTAGATGACCGGGTAGAGGTTGTGCATCTCCTCGTCGGTCATGCCGTTGCCCCATGCGCGCTTCGGATGCTCGATCACCTGGTTGGAGCCGTCGAGCTTAAAGGCGGAAGCGCCCTGGTCGACGAACTTCTTCAGGTGCTCGAACCACGGCTCCGGCGCCGGTGGCTCGGCCGGCGCGGCGGCCTCTTTCGGCTTCGCGTCGGCTGGCTTCGCATCGGCCTTCGGCTTCGCGTCGGCCGACTTGCTCAGACGCTGGTCGATGAAGCCCTTTTCAACGTCGATTTCCGCTTTTCCATCACTCGTCTTGGCACCGGCCGCGGCGAGCCGGTCGGCAAGCTGCTGCTCCTCGTATACGCCCAGATCGTAGTCGCAGCAGAGCCATAGGCTGAGCTTGAATCCCTTTCGCTTCAGGGCCCCGAAGAACGTGTGCGGCCCCTTCGGTGCCCAGGAAGGGATGGGGAACCGCTCGGGATGCCACTTCTTCTCCGTTGTGAAGTCGTAATGCTTCGACATCCAGCCCGGCTCCAGCCCGAACACGTCGCACGGAATGCCCTCGCGCCGGAACGTGATCGCCTCGTTCATCATGTTGAAAGCGTC
This sequence comes from uncultured Planctomycetaceae bacterium, assembly GCA_964487655.1. Classification (GTDB taxonomy): domain Bacteria; phylum Planctomycetota; class Planctomycetia; order Pirellulales; family Thermoguttaceae; genus PWXP01. The sequence goes on along the minus strand of CAZASB010000199.1, from coordinate 2,784 downwards.
AATGTTCTCGTTGGCCACATACGTGTGGGCGTATCCCCAGATGGGCAGCAGGGCCGGCCGGCCAGTGAAGGACGTGTACGTGTCCAGCAGGCCGCGGTAATCGCCGCCACAAAACAGGTAATAATCCAGGTCGCTTCGCGCGGCCGTGCAGATCAGTCGGTCCGGGTCGCTCTTGCCCACGTCCATCGTATTGCGCCACGTCGTGTTCATCAGCAGGCCCCACCCACGATTGCTCAGAATCACGGGAACGGGAATATACGAAGTCACGTTGAGAACCCAGATCTCGTACGCCCTGCCGCGGCGCATGATATTGTCGCGACAGACGTCGCCCAGGCCGTACAGGCGCTCGTCCTTGGCCAGCGTGAATTGCACGTTGTAGCCGCCGTTGGTCTCGTAGGTCGGAGCTGCCTGCTCGGTGATCGACTTCCCGTCGGCGCCGGCGAGGACAACGGCCCCATCCTTGCCGTTGACCGTGAGTTTCGCCTGCTTCGTGGCGATGGTGATGACGCCGTCGGCCTCGGTCCGTTCGAAGGCGACCTCGGGCAAGGTCTTGGTGAAGACGCCGTAGCGGTTCAGCGCTGATTCCGTCCACTTCCCCGCCTTACCGTAACGGACGCGAAACAGCCGCTCGCCCAGTACATCCACACGAACCGAACCGCCGCCGCCCAAGGCAATTACTAGGTTTTGTTTCGTCAGGGGCGCGGAGTCGAGCCAGACGGGCGATGTTTTCGCGTCTTCCGACCGGGCTTGGCCGGCAAGCACGACAATTGCAAGAAGGAGACAATGCAGGTAGTTGCGCATGGAAGGCACTCCTTGGTCGGTGGATGGAAGGACATTTGAGGAAGGTCTGCCGCAACCGGCAGCGCTTCCCATTATGCGCGGCCGACGTCCCGTTGTCAATCATGCTCAAATGCGAAAGACCGCAATGCCAAGCTTGCCGACCAAGCTGGCGGCCTGCATGACGTGCTTCACCCTGCCGGCCGCGCGGTGAAATCAGCGGCCGAAGTTCTCCACGCTGGCTACCCACATCTCCGCATCAACCTTCAGGCGATCCAAGATCGGCGAGAGATCCTCGGGAATCGCGCCCCGCTTATCGCGCCGCACCTGCCGGCCCAGTCCAACAGCCCGGTCCAGTCCAACAGCC
>CAZASB010000199.1:0-1540 GCA_964487655.1 uncultured Planctomycetaceae bacterium | reverse complement strand
CTTATCGCGCCGCACCTGCCGGCCCAGTCCAACAGCCCGGTCCAGTCCAACAGCCTCAGATACTCGTCCGGCTTCACCGGCAAGAACTCGTGCCACGATGTCCGCCGCTCGGGCGTGCCGGGTTGATCAGGTAGAGTCGCATCGCATGCGTGTCTAGGTATTCTTCTTTTCTCTTTTCAGTTGTCGTTTCTCCTTTGGACTGCGCTGGGCTTTCTTCTGTTGTTCCCTTTTGCCTTTGTCTTTACTTCCCTTATCACCCATGTCTGATTTCTCCGTGATTGAAAACGAGTGTTCCTTGAAGGTCCAATTCCTCAAAAAGTGTTCTGCGGCGTCGCCAGAAAACACCGTTCATACCTGGGATCCAGCAGCATAGACTCTCGCAATCTACCACACCATCCATGCGGCGTCCAGACCCGCTGCCGTCACAATCGGGAATTCCGGGGACACACACCTTAATCGTATTCTTGAAGATGTTCGCCACAATAGACCAAATCTGCTAATCGGGGTTCATCGTCGCGCGGCGGAAGCCAAGCTCGCGAGCCCCGGTGGCCTCTTCGATGGGCCAGCTTGCGCGGTCGGCCGAGGCGTAAGGGCCGATTTTCTCGACAGGAATCGGTTCGAACCCGAGCTTGAGCGCGGGCGAGTCAGGCTTGAGTCGGTAGTCGTCGTTGGCGGCGTCGACGAATAGCGGATCGGCCACAACCGAATTGCGGTCGAATCCCATCTTGCGCCAGGTTTCCCACTGCTGCTCAACGGGAATGTCTTTGTCCAGCCCTTCGATCCGCAGCGGCAAGCCAGCGTGCCACACCAGGTTTTCGTCACACTCGAAATCTTCGAGGAACCGCGTTGCTTGCGAGCGGTAGCGGTAGAGCTTCGCGTCCGGACCCGTGTAGTAGATGATATTGCGGCGGATCCGGTTGCCACCCATCGGGATGGCGTCCTTTGGATGTCCACCGCGCTGGAGGCCCGGGTATTTCTTCCACGCGGACAGAGCCATTGCTTTCTCGTAAGCGGGCCCCATCTGTTCGAGCCACTGGGAGTAATCGGTCCAGCCGTTCATCTCGATCTGCTGTAACATGCCATCGACGAAAATGTTGTTTTCAATGATGTTGTCCCGCGCGCAGTGGAAGTGCAGCAGGCCGCGCAAGGCGCGAACGACGATATTGCCGTACACGTGGACCTCGGCCGAATTGTCGTCCAGGTAGATGCCCCAGCAGTAATGCGGCGTAATCCAGGGCCCCGAATGCCCGTGCTCCTTGCCGAAGCCGAACACATCGTGGATGTAGTTGTACCGGATGACGGAGCCACGGGGCGACAGCCAGTCGCGCCCGCCACTGTAGGTCGCCCCAGTATCGGCCGTCTCCAAATTCACATGTCGGAAGTGGTTCCATTCAATCACCTGGTCGTTTCCGCCGTACATGACGGCAAATCGCGGGCAGTCGTGGATGAGGTTATGCGACGCGCGGCACCCGACGCCGGACATCGCCACGCCCACGCCCTGCTTGTAGAACACGCCCGTGTGGTGGATGTAGTTGTTCTC
>CAZASB010000198.1:2499-8919 GCA_964487655.1 uncultured Planctomycetaceae bacterium | reverse complement strand
CCAACGATCTACGCGACCTTGACCCACCCTACGTAGATGAATAATCCGGGTTAGCCCCCCGTTCCGGTTATTTTTCACCTGGATTTTGGTGTGATAGGGTTTATCCCGGTGGAGTGATGTTTGGCAACTACAAGACGCCTCAAAGACGTACCCCTCTCCTCGCACCGCCGCCCTTGGCGGCGGTGCGAGGAGAGGAGAGCTTCGGCTCTTCAACTGCTCTACCGGCACAAGGTCGGCAGGGACGTCAAAACAACGCGGGGACAGGCGATGCGCTTTGCGTGTGTACAGCACTGAGCGTGACATTTCCGCAGGCGGGCGTGGATGGATGCTCTGAGAGCCTGCCGAGCGGTTTGCCCGTCAATCCGGATGGGCAGGCTGCCGAGCATACCGATGAGCTCGTCAATTCTAGCGGTCGTAATGCGCTCCCGTCGCTCGCAGGCGGCCAGGGCGTTGGCCACCTCAAGCGGCCATAGACCGGGAACCAGTGCCTCGCCATCGGCAAGGTGCGCCAAGACGGCGTCGGCACGCGGCCAGGCCTCGTCTTCAAAGCACCATGCCATGGTCATCGAGCAGTCGAGCACAAACCGGGTCATCGGTACCCCTCTTCAATCATCTCCCGCACGGAGCCACCGCCCAACTTTCAACCCTTGCGTGATGCAAGCAAGGCCTCGATCGTCTCGTGAACGTCGCCCTTCCGACTGCCGGAAACCGGCGTAAGCACGGCGACAGGCACCCCGTGCCGCGTTCGTGATCTGCTCGCCCTTGGCAACCCGAGCCAGCAGGGCCGGCAGGTGAGTCTTGGCTTCGTACGAACCAACATGGTTCATGGGCACTTCACTATTCAGACTGGTCGTATACTAGTCTATACTGAATACTTTCGGTCGTTTCATAGGCCTTTGTGCAGGCCGCGCCGGGCATCTATTGAACTTTTCCTCGCTGGGAAACGACTGTGGCGTATCCCATGCCACGGCGAAACGATGGTTGAGTGTGCTACAAGCCAGCTTCATCATCACCTTGCTGCAGCCCCATCACGGCAAAATCAATAATCACCGGCAGATGGTCCGACTTCACATCGAGACCAATGGCGCGGTTGACGACCACACCGTCTCGAGGGAATGCGGCATGTGGTCAATCGGAATGCGCGGCGGCGATGGGACGAAATTGGGCCAACTCCCCTGCACGCCGTGGCCGTGTGAACTATCGAGCAGCCCCGTCTGCTTCAGTAGGCGGCGGAAATGGTAGTTTCAGGGCGTTGTGTTCAGGTCGCCAAGGAGAAGGGGCGGTTGTGATGCGTCAATGTAGTGCGGAAGCTGTCCAAGCTGCTCGTTGCGCCAGTGGGAGTATTCGCTTCCGATGGGCGGCAGCGGATGGGTTGCAATCACCTACTTCCTGTTCAGGCTGGCGGTTTGGGGCAGATTGTACCTCGTTCCGGTATGGGGTACAATTACGGATGCCGTGAGCGTCTGCTCATCGTTCTCGAGATGCGAGTTTGATCTCGGACAGGCGCCATGAACCGACGCCTTCCCGGGCCAACGGCCTAAGCAGCCGGAGCCCCGTTACTGTCCTACAATCATCCGCGAGCTAACCTTCCCTACCGTCCAAGGAGTTCCGCTCATGTCAAAACATACGAGAAGAGACTTTATTGTCCGTTCCACCGTCGTCGGCATGGCGGCCTTGGGGGCCGAAGATCTTGCGGCGACGTGTGCCCAGGCAGCCGCCGGAAACGCCGACATGGCCATTGCCAAGTGGGCCGGACAAGGTGCCCCTACCGCCGAAGAGCTGAAACGTATTGCCATCGAACTGACCGAGAAGGCCATCGAGGGTATCGGCGGGCTGAAGCGATTCGTCTCCCGAGGCGACGTGGTTTGGGTCAAGCCGAACATTGGCTGGGATCGCCCCCCCGAGCTGGCGGCCAATACGAATCCCGACGTTGTCGCTACCCTGGTGCGGCTTTGCCTTGAGGCCGGAGCCAAGAAGGTCAAGGTCGGCGACAACCCGTGCGATCTGGCCGAGAAATCCTACCACAGCAGCGGCATCGCGGCGGCAGCCAAGGCAGCCGGCGCCGAAGTGGTATTCCTCGACCGTCGCCGTTTCCGCCAGACGGCCATCGGCGGCGAGCGTGTAAAGACCATTCCCATCTATCCAGACATTCTCGAGTGCGACCTGGTCTTGAACGTGCCCATCATCAAGCACCATGGCCTGGCCAAGGCCACCATGTGCATGAAAAACTACATGGGAGTCATTGAGGAACGCCGAACCTTCCATCAGGCAATCGCCGACTGTCTGGCCGACCTGACCCGCTTCATGAAGCCGCCGGTTTGCGTACTCGACGGAATCCGCATCCTCAAGGCACACGGGCCCAAAGGCGGAAACCCAGCCGACGTGGAACTGAAGACGGCCGTGGCCGCCGGTACCGACATCGTGGCGTTGGACGCCTGGGGCGCCGAACTTATGGGACTGAAGGCGGCCGACATCGAATCGACTGTCAGGGGACAAGCGATGGGGCTGGGGAAGATGGACTACCGCTCTTCGAATCTCAAGGAGATCAGCATTTCATGATTCGCCGCATCCTTAGGACTGTAAACCTGCGACGAGCGGTTCAGGTCCTGTTTTTGCTGGCGTTCGTCGCAGGCGTCGTATGGACCCGGCCGATTCCCGGTGTTGAACCAAGTCCACTACTGAAAACGTGGTTCTTCTTCGACCCGCTGATTCTGGTCGCCACATGGCTGGCGGCCCATGCCGTGCCGATCGCCGCCCTGCTGGCGTTGATCGTGCTTGGCGTTACAGTCGTCATGGGTCGCGTGTTCTGTGGGTGGATCTGCCCGCTGGGTACCGTTCACGACATTGCGGGCCGCTGTTTCGACGGCTGGCGGCGCAGTCGGAAGCGTCGTGAACGCTGGTCGCCCAAACAGCGCATCAAGTACTACCTGCTGTTCGGCTTCCTGGCCATGGCCGTCTTCGGCGGGCATTGGGTTACCATCATGGACCCGCTCGTACTGCTCTACCGCACGACCACGGTGGCCCTGCTGCCCGGCGCGCAGTGGGCTGTTGAAGAAGGTGCGACCACCGCCTTCCAGTCGGATCCGGGTATAGGGCCCGTGCGTCTGACCATGGCAACCGAACCGGTGTACGAGTTCTTTCGCGACAACATTTTCACCAAACCCAGTCAGGCATTTTTTGGCGGCACGTTGGTTGTCGTCGTGTTTATCGCGATCGTTGCGCTCAACGCTTACCGGCGGCGGTTCTGGTGCCGGTATCTGTGCCCGCTGGGGGCCCTGCTCGGCCTGTTCGCCCGCTGGCAGCTCCTGCGGCGGAAGACGGACGGCAACGCCTGCAACCAGTGCGACTTGTGCGCCGCCGGTTGCCATGGCGTTGCCAGCACGATGCCGGGCGACCGATGGATCCCGTCGGAATGCCTCGGCTGTCTAAACTGCACCGATGCATGCAACCGCGGCGCCTTGAAGTTCCGATTCGTGCTTCCATGGCGCGAAGAGCCCAAGCGCGTGGGAGTTGGCCTCTCGCGACGGACGGCGATGGGCGCGGCCGTGGGCGGCGTGGCGACGCTGGCCCTGATGCGAGCCACTCCGCAAGCTCGCGGTCAACGGTTCCATCCCGAACTGATCCGCCCACCGGGCGCCCGGCCGGAGTCAGACTTCCTGGCCCGATGCACCGGCTGTGGCCTGTGCATGAAGATATGCCCTACCGGCGGCTTGCAGCCTTGCATTACCGAGGCTGGCCTAGAGGGCCTCTTCACGCCACGACTGACGCCCGGCCTTGGCTACTGCGACTACACGTGCAATCTTTGCGGGCAGGTGTGTCCCACCGAAGCTATCGAGCCGCTGCCACTGGAGATCAAGCAGCAGATCAAGACGGGGCTGGCCGCCTTCGACACGACGCGTTGCATTCCCTACGCCTACGGGCGTGATTGCATGGTATGCGAAGAACACTGCCCTGTGCCGGACAAGGCGATTTACTTCGAGGAAGTCGAGGTCACCGATCGCAACGGCGTTACTACAACGATCCGGCAGCCGCATGTCGATCCCGACCTGTGCATCGGCTGCGGCGTCTGCGAGAATGTTTGCCCCTACAAAGACCGCCCCGGTGTACGTGTCTCCAGCGCGAACGAAACCCGTCATCCCGACAACCAACCCATCCTGCCCGCCAGCGACCTGCCGTATTGACGGAAACTGTTGGTCGCATCAAAACGCCAGACGTCCCCTTGCCCTTGTTCAAGAGCCGGGATGCCACACTTGCCTACTGTGTCGCCTGGAGGGGTGGCAGTCAAACGGGCGAGGTTGTGAATTATACCAAGTACGATAAGGCAGCCGACTCGTTGGGTGTAGCGAAAATGCAGGTTTGCCCCCGTCAATGGGCTGCGGCGCGCCGCGCGCCGTCCGTTCGACCGCGGCAGGCTGCCAATTGGCCCGTCTCGGCCCGTTGTATTGGCTCGCATTCGGAAGCATAATGGGTAGCCGATCAATCGTTGCCCCTCCTGTCCAGACGTGGTATGATCCTCTACGGATGTCGGTGGTCCCGTATGGCTTGAAACTTTGGTGACGGCGCCATGACGTACCGCGAGGTTGCCAAGCGATTGTCGACCCGTGGTTGTCACGAACTGGAGAGACGAGGCGACGGCTCTTACTCGGCTGGCAGGGCGTTGGGCCAAACCTGGATTGCGCGTCGTTCTTTGGTTTCTGGCCGCGTAAAGGGGCCTGGGAATGGGTTCTCAACGTTTCGCGCCGCGCCGTGATAGTCGATGTCGATGCGGTAGGGCGTGCCGTCGGGTTGTTCATAAGGCAGGTTGGGGATCCGGGCCTTGCCCAGAAGCTCGGTCGTCACCAGGGGGCGTTTCCGCTCGTCGGCCCAGGAAGGGTCGAGCACGACGCGAAGAAAGACGCCACTGGGCTGCTCCACCAGTTCGAGGTCCGGGGCATACTCCTTGTCAAGCAGGAAATTGACATCGTGCGGTGACGGTTGAGCGCCTTGAAGAAAGATGTTGCCGTCCATCTGCACGGGCTCCTCGGGCACGCCGTATGCGGCCAGGCCATTGTGGCCGATGAAAATGTTGTTGCAAAACCGCTCGTCATTGACCGAGATGTGCCGCAATCCGGCTACTTTGGTGGTATGCGCCTCGTGGAACGGCGTCAACCGCTTCAGTTCCAGCCGCGTGTATACCTTGCCTGCAAACAAGTTATGGACGTACGCCCCGCCCTGCGAAGCGTCGAGCAAGACGATGGGCGAAAGAAACAGGTTGTTGTCCACCAGGAAAGGGCCGTGGTTCACCTCGACAAACAAGTCTTCCCATGGACCGTTGTCGTGCAGCAAGTTGCGGGTGACTCGCGTGCCCTGGGTCATCCAATCGAGCCAGATCCCGCGGCAGCAGCGGTAGATGTGGTTCCGGCTGATGGTCGTGTCAATAGCGGCGTGGAACTTGATGCCAGACATCTCGGCCCCGCCGAACTGCCGCCGGACGTGGATGTCGTGGATCACGTTGCCGGCCACTAGGCTGAACGCAGCGCCCAAACTGCCGACAATGCCTGCCTGCTCGCAGTGGGAAATGCGATTGTTGCGCACCACGTGGTGGCCGATGTTGTCCTTCGACCAGCCGTTTTCCAAGGCGCGCTCAAGCGTCTTGACGTATCCCTCGGCGCTGTTCTGCGAGGTATTGTCCCACGGGTCGCCGTACTTGCCCAGGCTGATGCCGGTGCAGCGGGAATGGCTAACATCGTTGTCCTCGATGATCCAGCCCTTGCTCCAATGGGTGCCGATCAGTCCGATCTGCTCCGCCGTCGGCGGCGCCCACTGCGTGGCCGCGTGTTGCATGGTGAAGCCGCGGACGGTGATGAAGTTCATGCCGGGCTGTTTCGGGTAGAAGCACGCTCGCCGCACGTTGATTTCGACCAGTGCCGCGTTGGGATCCGCGTCGCCGAAGTCGGCCCAGAGCGTGGTTGTGACGTCATTGGCCTCGCAATACCACCATCGTTGGCCGTCTTTTGCCTGCAACACGTCGTTCAGCGAACCTGCCTCCCAGAGCGAGACGCCATTGACATAAACGGCGCCCGTATGATGCGCTCGGCCATGGTCACCGAACCAGTCGCCGCGGATCAGGTCGCGATACGGGTTGTACTTGCCGAAGAATGTTTCCGGCAAAGTAACCTTCCACACGCTCCGTTCGACTTTTTGCCAGCCAGCGACGACCTCAGAGCCTTTGATCACCGCGTGCTGGCCATTGGCCGCCTGGTAGACAATCCGCTCGGTGTCCGACGTACCACCGCGCGGCGGGCTGATCCATTCGCGATAGGTGCCCTCGTGTACTGTCACCGCGTCGCCAGGCTGGGCAAGCGCCGCCGCTGCCGAGATGGTTTGCAGCGGGCGTTGCGCCGTGCCGTCATTTCCATCGTCGCCGCCGCTGGAAACATG
>CAZASB010000198.1:0-2399 GCA_964487655.1 uncultured Planctomycetaceae bacterium | reverse complement strand
GGCCTCGTTGTTGTACACAAGTCCGAGTTGCGAGGAAGGCCACCGTGCCGGCTTGCCTGGCCGGAGCCATGGTCAGCCAACTACAAGAAGGGGGCACCCGCAATAATTCCCCCTGCGAATCGCCGCCGGAGGCGGCGATTCGCAGGGGGAAATGGGGGATCTGGGGGCCGTTTGTAGCTAACAGACCACCGCTCCGGCCGGGCAAGCCGGCACGGTGGCGTCCGAGACTTGCGTACAACAACGAGGGCCATGGCCCGGACTATTCACTAGCGTTGGTAGTTCCGCCTTCAGGCGGCAGGACGTCGTATTTCAAACCGTCTAAAGGCGGAGCTACGAACTGTCATGGATAATCCCGGCCAGAGCAAGTTGGGGGCATATTTGCCAGAAGAAAGTGCCGGGTCCGCCCCCATCTTGCTTCCCCGCTTGTGTGGGGTAAAATAGGGAAGTTACCCGTCCACTCGAAAACCTGCCTGATTCTGGGAGAATTGCGCCATGAAACGCCGCGAGATGTTGCTTTCCACCGGGGCTGCCGTACTGGGGCTCTCCGCCTTTCCGTTTCGTTGGGTCGCCGCCGCCGACAAGAAGAAGCCCCGCATCCTTTACTTCACCCGCAGCGCCGGATACGAACATTCGGAAGTCCACAGGGAAGGCAACCAGCTCTCCCATTCCGAGCAGGTGTTCACGGAACTGGGCGCGAAGCATGGATTCGAGGTCGAGTGCAGCAAGGACGGTACGCTCTTCGACAGCGACTTGGACAAGTACGATTGCCTTGCCTTCTACACGTCCGGCAACCTTCTGGGCGGTTCAAAAGACGGCGGCGCGCCGATGTCGGCCGAAGGGAAGCAAAAGCTGCTTGACGCCATCAAGGCCGGCAAGCCCTTCATCGGATTCCATTCGGCAACCGACTCGTTCCGCTCCGGCGGCATCGACCCGTACATCGAAATGATCGGCGGCGAGTTTATCAACCACGGATCGCAGCAGGTAGCGACCATGCGAGTCGTTTCGCCAGGCTTTCCGAACATGGAGACTCTAGGGCGATCGTTCGCCTTGAACGAGGAATGGTACGCCATGCGGAAGTTCAACTCGGACATGCACGTCCTGCTGGTCCAGGAGACCGGGGACATGAAGGGCGACATGTACAACCGGGTACCCTTCCCGGCTACCTGGGCTCGCATGCATGGCAAGGGCCGCGTCTTCTACACGTCGATGGGCCACCGCGACGATATCTGGACCGGCGAGAAATTCCAGCAGGTGCTCCTCGGTGGCCTCGCATGGGCCCTGGGCAACGCCGACGCCGACATCACCCCCAACTTCAATCAAGTCACGCCCGACGCCAATACGAAGTAGCCATCGCCGCCGAGCAGGCTAGGTCACCACAAGGTAGGCCGGAACAAGCACCCCGAAGCGCCGCTGGAACTTCGATCGCGATTTGAATGTTGAACTGCCCGTAGCCGTGTTCGTACGGCGTCGTGGGTTGTGTCGGTCCGGCGCTTTCTTCACGGTTCGGCGGGCGCCTTGCCCTCTCGAATGGCCAGGCTCACGGCTTCGGCGACAATGCGGATGTCGCCGGCGCCGAGGGTAACCAATACGTCACCCGGTTTGAGTTGCGAGGCAAGCCGCGTGACGATTGCATGGTTATTGCCGGGCGTCGTGGCCGGAGTGCCTCGCCGTTGCACCTCGTCGGCCAGCCGGGCAGCGTCTGCTTCGCCGGGTACGGGCGGGCCTTCACGGGCGCGGAAAGCTTCAGCCACGACAACCGCGTCAGCCCATTGCAGGCTGTCGGCCGTTTCGCCCAGCAGCCTAGTCAGGCGCAACGCCTGGTGCGGTTGATAGACGCACACGAGCCGGCGTTTGGAGTACATCTGCCGGACGGCCGTTAGCGCTGCGGTCACCTCGGTGGGATGGTGTGCGTAGTCGTCAACGATGATTACGCCACCTTGGGCACCCACGTATTCCAGCCGGCGGTACAGGCCTGGAAAACGGCCGATCGCCGCCGCGATGCACTCGGGAGGAATCCCGTTTGCATGAGCCATCGCGGCCGCGGCTAGGGCATTGAGCGCATTGTGTAGGCCGGGCACGCGCAGTTGCAGTTCGCAAACGGGCCGGTCATGATAAAGGACTTCAAACTTATGGTAGCCTGCACGGTGGGTCAGTCGCCCGGCCGACCAATCGGCCGTGCCGGCCAACGCGAAGCTTTCCACCCGGCACCTTGCGCTGGCGGCAATGCGATTCGTGTCAGTGCAATCGGTACGAGCGATGAGCAGGCCGTCGGCGGGGATGGATTGCACGAAGCGAGCGAAGACGTTGAGTAGGTGGTCCTTCTCCGGGTAGCAGTCAAAGTGGTCGTGGTCGATTCCCAGCAGCACCACATGCTTTGGTGCAAGCCAGAGGAAGTTCGC
>CAZASB010000197.1:0-9000 GCA_964487655.1 uncultured Planctomycetaceae bacterium | reverse complement strand
ACGCGCCGGCCGCCTGCTCAAACCGGCCCAGCAGGTTGTAGATGGTCCCGAGCGACAGGGCCAGCCGGAGCCTTTCATCGGGCACGGCGAGTTGGGCGGGGATGAGGTCTGAACGCTGGTCGGTGGCCTCGATGAGCCGGTGAAGCCCGGCGAGGAAACGGCCCGAAGGGTCTTCCATCCGTGAAACGGCATGGTCCTTGGCATCGCGCAGGGCTGCGGCCGCGGCATCATGGCGGGCTTCGACGAAGGCGATGATGCCCTGGCATAGGTGGATTTCCACCGCGGCATGGTTCCAGGTGGCCGCGGCCGGCTCGTCCACGCCCGCCGTGAGAATCTTGTGCGCCGCGGCCGCCTGCTGCGAGGCCGCCTTCAGGTCGCCGCGCGCGACGAGCGCCAAGTGGACCAGCCCAACCCGTGCCTGCCCGCGCCAACGGCCGGCCGGCGCGCCGGCGACGAAGGCGGTCCAGTGCTGCTCAGCCTGGGCCGTACGGCCCAAAGTCTCCAGGCATTGGCCAATGCGATAGCTGGCTGCGTCGTTCCAGGTGCTCAGCGGGTATTTCGCGCATACGGAGGTGAACAGCCGCCCCGCCTCGGCCGCCTTCCCTTCGCGCCGGAGCTTCTCCGCCTGCTCGTACAGCTTTTTGGCCTCGGGATGGGCTTCGTCCGGATCAGCCGCCAGCCGGGCGCGTAGCAGGGCCAGGACGTAACCGTCCTTCGTGCCGTGGTACTGGAGCACCTTGAGCCCGAACTCGACGGCTTTCTTGGCCTTCTCCCTATCGCCGCGCGCCATCTGTAGCACGGCCAGCACGTCGGCCGCCTCGGCAACCGCCTCGTCGGGCGACTCGCCTGCCTGCTGGAGTATCTTCTCAAGCGACGCCGCTGCCTCGTCCGGCCTGCCGTCCGCCGCAACCAACCACGCGGCGTAGATGGCCGCCCGCTGCGGGGCAACGCCCTGCTTCGCCTGCATGGCCAGATACTGGCGAGCCCCGTCCGTCTGGCCCAGCCCCAGCAGGATGCGGGCATACACGGCCGCAGTCTTCGCGCGGTCGTCCGGCGCGCCGCGTTGGACGATGGCGTCCGCCTGCTTTCTTGCCTCGGCGTAGTCCTCCTTGCCCAACGCCTTTTCGAGCGCGGGCCACTTTGGGGCGGCTGGCGGTTGGGCGGCGACGGGGAGCGTTGGCCATAGCAGAACGCTCAGCGCGAGCAGGAAAGGCAGGGAAGTGGCACACGTTTGCAGTCCCGCCTTTAGGCGGAAGGGAAAGGGAAAAGGCCGCCTAAAGGCGGAACTACGAACGGGGCTTGCCTGCAGGATGGATGGATGGAAGGATGGAAGGAAGAAACCGGCCTCGCCATGGCGGGCAACTGTCGGATGTGTGTCGCGATGCATCCATCGAACCCCCCCCCGATTTGACATTAACTCGATAATAGCGTGTATCTTAAGATAAGATATGATACCCCGCCACGCTACTACCTTCGATGTTGTTCGGCCACTCGTTCCGTCACCAACGGTCGCGTCAAAACAAGTCTTTTTCGCATTGCATTCGTAACTTCAAACGGTATTCTGCCATAATGCCAGATTGCTGTCAAGAGGCCGACCTAGCATAATTACGAAATTATGTTACCCGTGGGGGTTAACGCCCACGGGTACTCGCTACAAGTTTTCCATGGGGGATTCGTTAACGCCCGTGCCGCAGTCGTCGTGACCGTGCTTCGACCTCCGGGCTTCTTGCCACCTTGGAGCGTCAAGAACGTCTCCATGCCAATAGTGGGAATTATTCACGTAGGCCGGAACAACGTAGTGAAAGTCACGTCTTCAGCGATGCAACCCACGACGCGGCACGGACACGGCGCGCCGCCGGGCAAACGTTCGAATGCGACCTTGCGTTACGGCATTGCTTCGGGTTGCTTGCTCCGGCCTACCTTGTGATGCATAATCCAGGCTAAAGCACAAGTCTCGGGAAGCCGATACAGGACACCGTGCCAAAGTCGGCATGATTCGGGTCAATTTGGCGGCGCAACCGCTCTCTTTTACGCAATCAACCCAGACTGCGATTTCATGTCCACACAGGCCACGCTAACCGCGGACCTCGCGGCTCGCCATCGCGCTCGGACCTCGCCCCTTGCTCGCACTGCAAGCGATAGTGCGGCGACGCCGGACCGATGGCGTTGGACGTCGCGCTCCATGCCTCTGGCGCAGTGGGACCGCCGTTTATTCGACTGTGGGCAGACCGTGCCTCTGGTCGGCCCCTGCTTGCTGGTACTATTGGCGACCCTGCTATTCCGCATAACGGATGCCGATCTTCTGATTTCAGGCTTCTTCCACGACAGTGCGTCGACTGGGCTGTTCCCGCTTGCCCATCACCCGCTACTGGTGGGAATCTACCATTGGGGGCCCGTGCCCGCGCAGCTGCTCGGGATCGGCAGTCTGGGTGTTCTGGCGGCGACGGTCGTTCAGTTGGTGTCGATGGCGAAAGCACGCGGCGCGATGTTCCTGCTGGCATTTCTGATTTTGGGGCCCGTTCTGCTGGTCAATGTTGCCTACAAGGAGTACTGGGGCCGGCCCAGGCCCAATCAGACCATGCATTTTGGTGGCAGTCAGCCATTCCTCCACGTACTGGAAAAGGGCTCCGCAGGCGAGTACTGCTCCTTTCCAACGGGCCACGCCGCAGCCGGATTCTGCCTGATTGCGCCTGCGTTTCTCCTGTACCGACGCCGCTCGCGACTGGCAGGTGGTTGGATGGCGTTTGGACTGCTGTACGGATTGATCGTTGGCTTGGGGCGCGTCGCACAGGGGCGTCATTTTGCGAGTGATGTGCTCTGGGCCGCGGCGGTCGTCTATTTCGCAGGCTGCGCGCTCGATTACCTACTTCTGGCTAAGACGTCACCCCATTCAAGACGGAACGCCGCACTGTCGGCGGCCGGTGACGGGCCCACGTGTAGCGAGAAGAAGCGTCTGGGCCATGAACCGGTCGCGCAGCCGGCAAAGCCGCGGCGAAAAGCCGCATAACGGTCGATGACCACGCAAGAAGCTCAGGTCGATCGTCACTCCTCGCCGGAAGCCAAGATCGTTCTGTTCCGCTCCCTCTTTCGCGGTCGCGACAACGTCTACGCCCGCCGCTTCGAAAGTCGCCGAACTGGCAAGGCCGGCTACCAACCTGCGTGCGCCAACGAGTGGGCGCGCGGTCTTTGCGCAAAACCGAGAGTCAAATGCGCGGAATGTCCGCACCGGAATTTCCTTCCCGTAACGGATGACGTCGTGCGCCGGCATCTGCTCGGGCAAGACGAGTCCGGCGCTGATTTCGTCGTGGGCGTCTATCCGATGCTCCAGGACGAAACCTGCTTCTTCCTGGCTGTTGATTTCGACAAGGCGTCCTGGCGGGAGGATGCCATTGCCTTGATGGAAGCGTGCCGGGCTCTCGACGTTCCAGCCGCGTTGGAGCGTTCGCGTTCGGGCAACGGCGGGCATGTGTGGCTCTTCTTCGAAGAGGCGTTGCCCGCCGGGCTGGCGCGCCGACTCGGTTCGCATCTATTGACCGAAACGATGGAGCGGCGGCCGGACATTGGCTTCGGTTCGTATGACCGCTTCTTTCCCAACCAGGATACGCTGCCGCAAGGCGGTTTCGGCAATCTGATTGCCCTGCCGCTGCAAAACAAGCCGCGCCAAATGGGAAATAGTCTTTTCTTGGACGAACAACTCGCTCCGCGGACTGATCAATGGGCGTTCTTGTCGAGCGTCGGCAGAATGGCACGATCCACGGTCGAGGCAAAAGTTCGCGAAGCCGAGCGGCGCGGACGTATTCTCGGCGTTCGCATGGTCCTGTCCGAGGACGAGGAAGCCGAACCTTGGGCCGCCCCGTCTTCACGTCGAAGGGCACGCCTCCCAATCGTCGGCCCGCTGCCCGAGCGTCTGGAAGTGGTGCTGGCTGATCAGCTCTATATCGCCAAAGAGACGCTGCCGCCCGAGCTACGCAACCGCCTGTTACGGCTTGCGGCGTTCCAGAATCCCGAGTTCTACAAGGCGCAAGCCATGCGTTTGCCGACTTACGGTAAGCCTCGCATCATCGCGTGCGCCGAGGACTATC
Source organism: uncultured Planctomycetaceae bacterium (assembly GCA_964487655.1). Classification (GTDB taxonomy): domain Bacteria; phylum Planctomycetota; class Planctomycetia; order Pirellulales; family Thermoguttaceae; genus PWXP01. Next base: position 4,918 of record CAZASB010000197.1, on the reverse strand, counting down.
CACGGCACATCGGCATTCCGCGAGGGTGCTTGGAAGACGTTCAGACGCTGCTCACCGACCTGCGAGTGGAAATGTGCATCCGCGACGAACGATTCGATGGCACGCCACTGGACGTCGAGTTCCGAGGCGAGCTATTGCCGGAACAGGAGGCGGCGGCTCGGGCCATGCTAGCCCACGAAACGGGCGTTCTCTCGGCGACTACGGCATTCGGAAAGACGGTCGTGGCCGCATGGCTGATTGCCGCGCGTGGCGTCAATACCCTGGTCCTTGTCCATCGCCGGCAGTTGTTGGAGCAATGGGTCGAACGACTGTCGCTGTTCCTGGGCCTGTCGCGCGATGCCATTGGCCGTATTGGCGGCGGGCGGAACAAGCCGACCGGATTGCTCGACGTGGCGATTATTCAGAGCCTGGTGCGAAAGGGCGAAGTGAAGGACTGCGTGGCGGAATATGGGCACCTGGTCGTGGATGAATGCCACCACGTATCGGCTCGGAGCTTCGAACTGGCGGTCCGTCGAGCAAAGGCGAGGTTTGTGACGGGTCTTTCAGCGACGGTCACTCGCAAGGATGGCCATCATCCGATCATTTTCATGCAGTGCGGGCCGGTGCGACATTGCGTCGATGCCAAATCACAAGCTGCCGCGCGTCCTTTTGAGCACATCGTCCTTGTCCGTCCAACGGCGTTCGTTTCCGCGGCGGAGGCCGACCGGGACGTTCGGATTCAATTCCAGCGTCTCTACGGCGAGCTTGCCGCCGACCCTGATCGCAACGAGACTATATGCCGCGATGTGATGGAAGCGGTCCGGGAGGGGCGGTCGCCGCTCGTCCTGACCGAGCGAAACGATCACCTCGACATTCTGGCAGCCCGCCTCTCGCCAGCCATCGGTCATGTGATCGTGTTGCGCGGTGGCGCAACTACCAGGCAGGCCCAAACCACCGCCGCCCGTCTGGCGGCCATTCCCGAGGGCGACGACCGGGTATTGCTTGCCACGGGACGATACATCGGCGAAGGGTTCGACGATGCGCGACTCGATACCCTGTTCCTTACACTGCCCGTCTCCTGGCGTGGCACCATTGCTCAGTATGTCGGGCGGTTGCACCGCCTGCATCACCGCAAACGCGAGGTGCGCGTGTTCGACTATGCCGACCTGAACGTACCCATGCTTGCCCGAATGTTCGACCGCCGCTGCCGCGGCTATGAAGCGGTAGGCTACACGATCCGACTGCCGGCCAGCGCCGTGCCTGGCTGGCCGACCGACGTGCCGCTGCCGGTGGACGTGCCCTGGAAGAACGACTATGCGGCCAGCGTACAGCGGTTGGTTCGCGACGGCGTCGACTCGCCGCTGGCGAACCTGTTCGTCCATGCGGCGTGGACCGTACTTCCCGACGCGGAAGGCGCCGACCGAGCCCGTAGCGCTACGGAAGCGTTTCTCTATCACCGGCTCGAATCGCTGCCGGAAACGGCCGGGCGATTCGTTCTCAATGCCGCGCTGCCCATTCCATTCGACGGTGCCGGGAAAATGGAAGTTGATTTGCTGTGCGCCGATGCCCGCGTGGCCGTCGAGTTGGATGGGCCTCAACACTTGGCCAACCCGGAAGCGTACCGCCGCGACCGGCGCAAAGATATGCTATTGCAGGAGAACGGCTACCTTGTCCTTCGATTTCTTGCCGAAGACGTCGGCGCGGAGCTTGCCGCCGTGTTGGACGCCATTCTCCGTGTACTGGTGCGGCGGAGCTCCATGCAGTAGCGGAGCAGTAGGGGTAGGAGCATGAGGTTGCCGGCGAGGCCCCCACGCATGGCAACGCTTGCCAATATGCCAAAGTAAATGAGTGGAATGAAGTGAGAGACGGTCGGATTGGAACTTGACTTGCTCGGTGTCCCAATCAGTGAAACGAGCGACGGCCAGCGTCTCCCTTTTGCAGCGTTCAGCGGTCCGGAACCACACACCCGCCTGGTGTCAGTGGACGATCGCATTGTTGTGAAGGGATAGTTTGACGTTGTCCAGGTAGAACGTGGTTTTCTGCCCCGCCAGACTGACGAACCCGAGCCACTGGAGCCCCTTGAGTCCGCCACCCGAGGAAGTCAGCCCCGGAAAGGTCCGAACCTCTTCGCCCGGCAGTTTCACGCTTAGGTCGTACGTGTCCGGTGCATCCTTGCCGAGCTGGCAAGCAATCTCCACGTGGAACCATTCGCCTGCCGGAATGTCGAGTAAGTCGCGGCCGCTGGCCGTAAGCTTACCACCAGCGACAATCCGCAGGGATGGCCCCGAGCGATAGGGGACGGCCCCATCTCGCCACTCGTGCGCCAAGATGGCGCCGGCCTCGAGTCGCGTGTCGAAACTCAGCACGGCATGCCCGTCACGGAAGTGCGGCGTGTAGAACAGGTGCGGATTGAACACATGCTCCAAGCCCGGGGCGTCGACGATCTTCAGACTTTGCCGTCCCGATGCGGCAACCTCGGCGGTCACCTGCACTACGTCGCCCATGCCTTCTTCGATGACGGTAGCCAGTGCGGGCGGCTGGCCTGCGGGTGTTGCCTCAAAGCCATCGTCGATGGGCGTGGGCGCTGGAGGCGCGGGCGGCGAGGGCAATATTGTGGGTACGAACTCGGCCTGCTTGGGCAATTCTCGCCACTCAACTGCCCCAATCAACCCGACCTGACTCGTGTCAATCGGTTCGAATCCCAGAGCAAGCGCGGGCGAGTCGGGCTGAAGGCGGAAGTCGAACCGCGCCGGATCGAGGAACTTCGGGTCGGCCACTAGCGAGTTCTTGTCAGGCCCCCTCGTCTGCCAGTCGGCAAACTCTTCACCGTAGAACTCCAGCGGCTCGCCATCGGTTCGCCAATAGAGGTTTCGGTTCCACCTGCTCTTGTAGTCGGCGCGGCCGGCATCGTTATGGAACAACTCGCCTTGTGTCAGGTAGAAGATGTTCCGTTCGACTACCGAGGGCGGATCCTTTTGGAAGGTGTAGCGCCAAGCGGAGTGCCAAGCGCTCAGCGCAAAGATGTTGTTGCGAACGGTAATGTCCGGACTGCCCGTGTTCATCAGACCGCCGGTCAGCGTGTGGTATACGATATTGTTTTCCACAACCATGCCGCTGCTGCCTGCATCGAAGTAGATGCCCCAGGCCATCGCCGGGTTGCCCATGTACGGCCAGATGTCGTGGAAGACGTTGTTGCGGATGACCGTGCCGGTCTGTACGCCAAGGGTGTAAATGCCGCCGCCATCGCTCAGCACGCCGCGCACGACGTGATGGACGTGGTTGTACTCAATCGTATTGTGATGGGTGCGGTTGGGGGCGTCATTCCAGTTCCAGCCAACCGAGATGCCAGAATAGTCAAAGCTGTGTATCTCGTTATGGGAGATGGTGTTGTGGCTACTCTGCGCGAGCCATAGCCCGACGCCCGCGGCGTATACGTGGCCGCCGTCATGGATATAGTTGTTGGTAACGACGTTTCCGCTGGCCTCGGCCACGTCCCGCTCGGCGCGGCGATCTTCGCCAATGCGGACGCCGCCGGCGCCGAGATCGTGGATATGGCATCGCTCAATCCGATTCTCCTTGCAGCCGCGACCGAACCAGACGCCGTACGTGCCGACGTGCGCAATCTCGCAGTCTTCAATCGCGCAGTGCCGCGCGCCTTCGGCCATCACGGCAGCCGGGACGGTAACAGCCGCTTGCGTGCTGCTGTTGCCTTCAGGCGCCAACGCCCAATCGGCGTGGCGCAAGTCCAGACCTCGTAGAACAACATGGTCGACAAACGGGCCTTCGTCGGCGTTGCCGGCCAGCCGCACCAGTTCGGGCAGTACGGGGGCAATGACCTCGGCTGTTTGCATGTCCTCGCCGGGCAGCAGCCAGTAGGTGAGCACGCCAGCCGTCCGATCCAAATACCATTCACCCGGCTCGTCCAGCAATTCCCGGGCGTTTTCCACATAGTAACGTTGGTCCGGTTCCCAATACCCGATGCTCCACCATTCGCGCATCGGCGCGGCGAACTCGACGATGTTCGTTTGGGTATTGACCGATTTCAGCGGATGAATGGACGTTTCCCATGAATGCATCAACAAGACTCTCACGTCATCCAGGTTGGCCCAGTGTTGGATGTTGCCGGGCGTGAATACGAACTTGTCGCGTGCAATGGGCTTGGCCCGCGGGTCGGGCGGTCCCGGCATCAATCCGGCGATGCGATAATAGCCCGTGTTTGGCGAGCGTGCCGGTCGCCGCCGCTCGCCATTGACGAATAACTGGCGAAAGCACCAATCGCCGGCTTTTACTTCCGGAATCTCCGCGGTCCACAGGCTGCCCTCGCCTTTCCGCCAACCTGCGATAGGCCGGCCGCCCGACAGGACCGGTCTTTCCCCCTCGTACCCTGTAAACGTCACGGGACACTCGGCGGCGCCGGAATCCTCCGGCGTAATGACCAGTGGCTCGGCGAGGCAATGCGTGCCGCGAATGCGGATGGTTACTGGGCCGCTAAGTTGCCCACTCGCGCGCAACGCGTGCAGTGCCTTTCGCGCCTGGCCAACGCTCGCAAACGGACCGTCATCGCTTGCCGCATTCGGCTCTGGCGAGTGGCCCGACCATGTATCGTTGCCGCAAGGGGCGACGTAGAATGTAATGGCCTCCGCGCCGGTCGCTCGGGCCGGAAGGCCGATGGCCAGTATGCCAAGTGTTACGTACAACAGGCGGGGGATCTTCATGGCGGGGCTCGGGAGGAATGGCGGGAGACAATAAACCCGCATCATACGGCCTTGGCAAGCGATCGGCAAGCAGTTCCGACAACGGAAAACAGCACGCCAAAGGGGCTGCCTGCCTTCGCCGAGCGATTGGGAGCACGGGCGAAATCCAGAGGTAATACCGGAGAGCTATCTTAGGCGACCGGCAGATTGAAATATACCCAGTGTAGAACAATTGTCCCAATTGT
>CAZASB010000196.1:0-9077 GCA_964487655.1 uncultured Planctomycetaceae bacterium | reverse complement strand
CACTACCATGGCTACAACGAAGACGGCTCGCTCGCCCGCTATACCGACCGCAACGCGACGTCGCGACGTCGGGGTCACGTCGGGGTCAGGCCTAAACTTTACACTTTACGGGCGGGCAGAGTCGTGAGTCTCTGCCTCTTGCCAACCTTGGGTTCCGTACCTGCAACGCCGCCGGAAACCTCGCCACCGTGCTCGACGCGGTGGGGAATATGACCCAGTGGGTCTACAACGCCGAAGGGCAGGTTGCCGAGGAAATCAACCCGCTCGGCGATAGCCACTACCATGGCTACAACGAAGACGGCTCGCTCGCCCGCTATACCGACCGCAACGGCCGCGTACGCGTGTACGAGTACGACGCTCAGCAGCGCGTCACGGCCGAAATCTGGTACGCCAGCGCCACCGACGCTGCCACGAACCCGCTCAATACGATCCAGTTCGCGCGCAGTTCGCGACCATTCCAGGCTATTTCGCATACTCGGCTACTTCCAAGCGGCCGAACACATCCGATCTGCCCTCATCTTGCCGCATTCTGCCATCAAGGATATCGCATCAGAAGCGATGGGCGAAGAATGGGTATCTGCTAGAACTGTGTCTGCGTTTGTCAGTTGCCCCACCCGGCCGCTACCCCGGATTATTCATCTACGTAGGGTGGGTCAAGGTCGCATAGATCGTTGGTGGGTCCGCACAAGCCGCAACCGAGCTGATTTATGGCCGCCCGCCTGGGAAGACGCCGACAATAGCGACCGATGACCCACCAAAGAAGCAGCTTGTTTGACCCACCCTACCTATCATGAATAATCCGGGCTACCGCGTCCGACCTCCCCGACGGGAGGTGAAGATGCCGGGCAGGATTACGCTTGGGTGAGTCTGGCGAAGGCCGCTTGTCGGAAGAGCAGTCAGCAATCGCTACGCCGGATGCCCAGGAAAAACGAGGCTATCAGAATCGCCAGAACCTCCCACCAACCGCTGCGAATCGAGTTCGCCTGAGGGCCGAGATCGTGTAAGTCCGACGGTCACTCCAGCCAGCAGGAACAGCAGCGAGTTGTCGATGGGTGTGTAGCTGAGTTCGTGGAATATGCCCTGGACCACGTATACGCCCATTGCGCCGAGCATGAGTACAGCATGGCTTCGCGCCCAGGGAGCGGCTCGTGGATTGGCAATCAGTCGCCAGGCGGCAATCGCCCATGACGTCAAGACGGCCAGGAACAGGACAAGGCCGGCAATCCCGGCTTCCGTTAGAATGCTCAGGAAGGTGCAATGGTGCGAGTACGGCCGGATGGCCTCCAACTCCAACTCGGTCGAGCGGTCGGCCAGGTAAGGCAGCTTGGCTTCGGGGAACCGGTTGAACCCGGCGCCAAGCAGCGGGTGGTCAAGGAACATCTGCCACGAAACATAGGCGAAACTGCCACGCAGGTCGACGCTCTTGCGAGTGTACTGGGCCCCATATTCGCGTTCGAAGCTCAGCAGTTTGTCCATTCGGGTCAGGGCCAGCAGGAGGCCGGCCGCCACCATTGAGCCGAGCACTAGCGGACGCCATTGTCTCCGTAGCGTCAGGCCGAGTACGATCATTGCGCCGAGCGCTGTTCCCATCCATACGCTACGAGTATAGCTGAGGTAGATGCCGGCCAGCAGCAACGGCACTAGCGCCACCCAAGTCAGTTGTCCGATGCGTCCGAACCGCCCTCGCCACAACCATGCCGCCATGAAGCATACGGCCAGGACCAGTCCGAACGTGACCGAATGGACCATCGGGCCTCGAGCACGCCCGAAGTGTATGCCCGCGGTCGGATCCGCAATGTGTTTCGGGAACACGGCCCACCACTGTCCCGACACTTCCAGCAACCCGGTCACGGCCAGGTAAATACCCAGGCAGGCCAGCGTCGCCTGCACCAGGACGACATTCCTCTCGCCGAGCCGCGTTTGCCGCGAGATCCAGTAGAGGCACACCGGCGTGATATAGCCGATCAACAGCCGCATGACCGTTTCTGGGCCGCCCGGGAATCCATCCTGCCATGGGAGCCGAACGGTCGAGAAGACCAGCACCGCCGTGAAGGCCAGAAGGAACCAGTCGGCCCGGCCCAGCCGCTTCGGATCGGTGCGGCCCAATCGCCACTGCACGATGTAGGCGGCAACGAGCACCAGCAGAACCAGGCGATCGAGCGTTAGCGGAACTGGCCCGATGTCCTGGCGCCAGAATGGATGCCCGAAGCAAATCGCCGTGGTCAGATACGCCAAGCAACCGGCCACTAGCGAGCCGCGCAACGCGAAGACCACCGTCCAGACAACGGCCAGCAGTCCGACAATGGCATAGAGGGCAAGCATGGCTTCAACATGGGTCAAGCAGCGCCGGCGGCGACTTTGCGCAGGGCCTGCTTCAAGGATAGGACCGGGTTCTGGGCAGGCCAGCCGAACAGCACCGGCCCGCAGGTGTCAGCAGGCTCGGCGGCGGCGATGGGCTCCGGTTGGATGGCCGGCGCCGGTTGTGCCACCGACGCCGATGTTGCGGGCTGGACGGTGAGGAACAGGATTCCGAACCCGAGCAGCATGCCGCCGACAACTCCGGCGAGCACGATCATGGCCTTGCCCGGTCCCACCGGGTTTTCGCCCGTTTGCGCATCGTCAATCCGAGTGATGAGGCTGGCCGCGGTAGCGCTGGCGTGGCTTGCCCGGGCTTCGGCCAGGTAGTTTTCCGCCCGACCGAGTGCGGCCGCGCGGTTTCCATACTCCACCAGTCGGGCCGCGTAGCTTGCCCGCAAGTCGGCCAGACGTTGGAGCCGAGTATCGTTCCGATCCAGTTGTTCGTCGAGCATGGCCACGCGCTGCTCGCCCAGAGTCTTCTCGACTTCCAGGCCGCGAACGGCAATGGCCAGTTCGGCGTAGAGGTTGCGAGCAATGCCTTCCTCGGTCTCGATGGCGGCCTGGACCGTCGGATGCTCCTCGGACATGTGGCCCTTGAGCGTTGCCGTGTGGATTTGCGAGGTAACCAGCCCCTCCTTGAGCTGCCGCAGGGCGGGCTGCGATTCCAGCAGGGTGTTCGGCGTGGCCAGGAGTTCGCTCGGATCGTCCTGAGCGCTGCGAAGCACGACGAGCAACTGATCCCGAGCCTGATTGGCGGAATGGGTTTCGCGAAGCTCCTGGCGGATTTGCATGGCCGTTTGGCGCAAGGTGCTGAAGTCGGAGCTGGATTGCTCCAGCGCCCGGAGTTCCGCCAGGTCGCCGCCTACCTGCCGCTCGATCTCGGCAACCTGGACCGTCGAACGCTGAAGACCCGCATTGGCCTCGGCAACGGTCCGGAGCAGTTCGTCGACCATATCCTGGGCCTTCTCGTCGCGAAGGGCCTTGAACCGCGCCTCCAGCCGATCGCACACAGCGCGGGCCAGGGCAACGGCGCGCGGCTGGGTGTCGGCCTTGACCTTCAGGTAAAACACTTCCGTCGTACCGAATTCGGCGCCTTTTGGAGGCGTAATCGTCACGCCCTTGCGAAGCGACTCGATCGCGCCGCTGGTGGGCCATGCGGCCGGGTCGTCCTGGAAATCGTCCGGCGTGCCGACTTCCCGAAGCGCTCCGGCCAGCACGTTGCGGCTTCGAGCCAGTTCGAGGATGGTTTCCTGCACGGTCTTCATCTCGTCGGTATGGCCAAACTTGCCCGGCCCCGCGCTGTTGTTCACCGCTTCGTTGCGAATGACCAGTGTTTGCGTGGCTTCCCACGTGCTGGACCCGAAGACGGCGTAAACGGTCGCCAGGGCGCCCAGGATGACCGCCGGTATGATCCAACGCGGAGCGTGGACGACTAACAGGCGAGCGAGTTCGGCCGGGCTGGGCACGGTTGGGTGATTTGTGTTCATGGTCATGTCGGCCTATTGGGCTTCTTGGAAATCTGGGGCACACCGGATTAGAGGAACTGCAAAGCCGGTGCCAACCGGGTTGAACGGACGTTTTGTGTTTGAGGTACAATCCTAAGTCTTGAATCAACGGGGAGTTAAGTAATCGGCAGGCGGTTGACGCTCCGGCGCCCCCATGTTGAATCGCGTCTTCTCGATGTCGGTTTTTCACAACATGCGTTCGGAGTCCCCCCTGACACGCCATACGTTGCGTTTTGGCAACATGCCGAGCACCCAGAATCTCTTGCACAAGCCCATATCGTAACGGAGAGTTGTCCATGCGAACCTGCTGCCTCAACGACATCTCCGCGCTACAATCCTACACCGAGGTTTGGAACCGGATGGCCGCCGGCGTGCCATTTCGCTCCTGGGAGTGGCTTTCCACCTGGTGGCGTCATTACGGTCCTTCCGCCGGTTGGGACGACCGTACTCGCCGGCTCCAGATGCTGTGCGTCCTCGACGAGTCGGGCATTCCGGCCGGCTTTGCGCCGTTCTACAGCGAGGACTCCGCCGCGGCCGGACGAGTGCTACGGCTGCTTGGCGATGGCGAGGTGTGCTCCGAGTACCTGGGCGTGCTTGCCGCCGCGGGCCGTGAAGAGGCCGTCGCCTTGGCAATTGCGGACCATCTGGCGGACCGGTTCCATGCCGTGCGATCCAGTCCGGATCGATGGGATATGATTCTCCTCGAAGCCGTCAACGCCAACGATCCGGTGCTTCGCCCGATGCTGGAGCAATTGCGGCAGCTTGGCGGCGCCGTGCATTGCCGCCCGGGCCCCGGCTGCTGGCGCATCGAGTTGCCGGGCTCTTGGGAGGAGATGTACGCCCGCCTGTCGAAGAACCATCGCCGACAGGTCCGCCGTTTGCTGCAGGCGAACGAGCGGCGCGGGGTCGCGCTCCACAAAGTGGAACATCTTTCCGAACTGCCGGATGCCTTTGGGCACCTGATTGACCTGCATCAACGGCGATGGCAGGTTCGGGGCCGGTCCGGCTGTTTCGCATCCGACCGATTCCTGGCCTTCCACGGCGATGTTACCCCGCAATTGCTCCGTGCCGGTCAATTGCGGCTGCTCTGGCTCGAAGCCGAGGGAACACCGCTTGCCGCCGAGTATCAATTGGCTGGCGTCGGAACCATTTACCTGTACCAGGCCGGGCTCGATCCAGATCGCCTCGACTGGGAACCGGGCCATCTGGCTACCGCTCGCGTGCTCCAACACGCCATTACCCAGGGCTGCCGACGGTTCGACTTTCTCCGAGGCAACGAACCCTACAAGGCCCAGTGGCAGGCGGAGTTCCACGGCAACGCCACGGTGCGCGTGATCGCGCCGCGAGTTGCGGCCAGGGCTCGCCACCAGGCGTGGCTGACCGTACGCACTGCAAAGGACTGGGCACGCCGCAGCCTGAAACTCCACAATCCATGAACGGCGACCGTTGGTCGCCCCATACCGCCACGCCCATGCCGCTTTGGAAACGCCTACTGTTGAACGTCTACTACCACGGATCATTACCGGTTCGGTGGATGCAACGCCGTGCGTACGTGCTTACCGGGCGCATGCCGGTGGTCGTGCTGTTCTATCATCGCGTGGCCGACGACCTCGCTGACGGCTGGACCGTTTCCAACCGGACGTTCTATCGACAGATTCTGTGGCTGAAGAGGCACTTTGAACTCATTTCGCTTGCCGAGGCGCAACGGATCATTCGCTCCGGCGAGAACCAGCGGCCGTGCGCAAGTATTACGTTTGACGACGGCTACGCCGACAACTGCCAAGAGGCCATTCCGCTGCTGGTCAAGGAGCACGTCCCCTGCACGTACTTCGTCACGGCGAGGAACGTGCTCGACAACGTGCCGTTTCTACATGACGTTGCCGTGGGCCGCCCGCTGCCGCCGAACTCGCTCGACCAGCTTCGGGCCATGGCCGCCGCCGGAATCGAAATCGGCGCGCACACCTATACCCATCCCGATCTGGGCAAGTTGACTGACCCCGAGAAGCTTCGCCACGAAATCGTCGGCGGCGGCGAGGCTCTGGCCGACGCAATCGGCCGGCCAATTCGATTCTTCGCGTTCCCTTTCGGGCAATATCAAAACCTCACCCCGGCGGCGTTCCACATGGCGCGCGAGGCAGGTTACGACGCCGTCTGCTCGGCGTACGGCGGATATAATTTTCCGGGCGACGATCCGTTTCATATCCAGCGCATCGCGGGCGACCCGTGGACCATTCACCTGAAGAACTGGACGACCATCGACCCGAGGAAACTAGGAATTCATCGTTACGATGCCCTGACCGATGCCGCATCCGGTAAGTCACGCGAGGCCACCGCATGTTGGAAACCCCAGTGAGTTACGCCGCTCCGCAAGCCACCGACGTTCTCCTTGAGCAGGACGCGCCCGGTCCAGGCGCACACGCCGACTCACTGGCTGACAGCGTGCTCATTCTGCTGGCCATGGCCGTGGTACAGCGCGGCGTGGGGTTCCTTCGCGCGGTTCTGTTCTGCCGGTGGCTCGAACCGGAGCAACTTGGCCAATGGGACATGGCGTTCAGTTTCTTGCTGCTGGCGGCCCCGCTTTCCGTGCTAGCACTGCCCGGCGCGTTCGGCCGCTACGTGGAGCGATTCCGGCAGCGGGGCCAATTGCGTACATTCCTGAGGCGAACCATGCTAGTCTGTGCAGGCATGGTCGGCACGGCCTCGATCGTGGTGTTCCTGGCTCGGCGATGGTTCTCGACGTTAATCTTCGGAACACCGGACGATACCTACACGGTTGGGCTGCTGGCCGCGAGTCTGACGGCGGTGGTGGCGTTCAATTTCTCGATCGAGCTATTCACCGCGCTCCGGAACATCCGGCTGGTTTCGGTCATGCACTTGGTGAACAGCCTGATGTTCGCTGGGCTGGGCGTTGTGCTCGTGTTCGGTTGGCAGCGGACCGCCGCCAGCGTGGTGGCGGCTTACGGCGGAGCGTGCTTGCTGAGCGTGATCTTGGCTTTCTGGCAGGTTCGGCGCACATGGCGCGACGCGCCCCACGTCACTGCGTCAGTCGCGCAACGGCCGTTCTGGGCCAAGCTGGTTCCGTTCGCCGGCTGGGTGCTGACGGTAAGTATTCTCGTAAACTTGTTCGAGGTGGTGGACCGGTACATGATTATCCACTACTCGATGCGTTCGGTCGGCGAGGCTCTGGCCCTGGTCGGCAACTACCACAGCTCGCGCATCGTTCCCATGTTGTTGGTTTCTCTTGCGGCCATGCTGGGCACCATGATCACCCCGCACCTGGCTCACGACTGGGAGGCTGGCATGAGGGACCGCGTGGGCGAGCGGCTAAGGCTGTTCCTAAAGCTGTTCGGGTTTGCACTGTGCGTGGGTCAATGGGTGGTATTGGCTGCCGCTCCGCTGCTGTTCAACGTGGCATTGAAGGGTAAGTTCGAGGGCGGACTGGCCGTGCTCCCCTGGACTCTGACCTATTGCACCTGGTTCTCCATGGCGTTGATCGTGCAGAACTACCTCTGGTGCGCGGAGAAAGCATGGCTTTCCAGTCTGGCCATGGGCGCCGGTCTGCTGCTGAACATCGCGCTCAACAAACTGCTCCTGCCACCGCTTGGACTACCTGGCGCCGTGCTGGCCACCTGCGCGGCCAACCTGGCGGCATTGGGCATGATTTGCCTGTTTGTCCGCCGGCTGGGCTTTCCGTTCGATCGCGGCGTACGAGTCCTTCTGCTCCTTCCGCCAGTCGTATGTCTCGGTCCATGGATTACGCTGGCCGTGCTCGTGGCCGTGGGCCTGGAGGCGGCCTATTCCGACCGTCTGCTTTCCTCGCAAGAGAAGCGCGAGATTCGCGCCGCCGTTGACGGCTACCTGGCCCGATTCGTTCAATTTCGCAACGCTCGACGCGCCGGCCCGCTCCACGACCCTGGATGACCATGAACCTTTGCCGCCATCGAGAACTGGTCCCTCTGAGCCAGCGCTGCCCGCTGCGCGTCATGTTCGTCATCACGAACATGCCTGTAGGCGGAGCCGAAACCCTGCTGGTGGAGCTGATCCGCCGGCTCGATCGGAATCGGTTCTCACCGGAACTGTGCTGCCTGAAGCATTTCGGACCACTGGGTGAAGTGCTCGCGAAGGAAGTGCCTGCGTTCGCCGGCCTGCTCAACCACAAGTACGATTTCGCCGTGTTCAACCGGCTGCGCCGCCTGCTGGCCGATCGCCAAACCGACGCGGTCATCACCGTCGGCACGGGCGGCGACAAGATGTTCTGGGGCCGGCTGGCCGCGCGGGCCGTTGGAGTGCCGGTTGTCTGCTCCGCGCTGCATTCGACCGGGCTGCCCGATCATGTGGAGTTGCCCAACCGCCTACTGGCGCCCATTACCGACGCGTTCATTGCCGTCGCTCCTTCCCACGGCGAGTACCTTGTGCGGCATGAAGGTTGCCCGCGCCGCAAGGTGCGTGTGATTCCCAATGGCGTCGATACGGAACGATTCCATCCCCGCTGGCCGAACCGGAGCGTGCAGGCGGAACTCGGGCTGGAACCGGACATGCCCACGGCGGGCATTGTAGCCGCGTTGCGGCCGGAGAAGAACCATGAACTGTTCCTTCGGGCGGCGGCGATTGTCCATGCCGCTCGCCCGCGGGCACGGTTTCTCGTGATAGGCGACGGTCCCCGACGCGCGGCGCTCGAACAGCTTGCCTTTGAATGGAAACTCGACGAGACGGTCTGCTTTCTCGGTACGCGATCCGACATCCCGGAAGTCCTTTCCGTCTTGAACGTACTCCTGCTCACCTCGCACATGGAAGCCAACCCGGTTTCAATTCTCGAAGCTCTGGCCGCCGAGAAGCCGGTTGTCGCCACGCGCGTGGGCTCGGTACCGGAAACGGTGCGCGACGGCGAGAACGGCTATCTGGTCCCTCCGGACGACGCCGTGACCCTCGCCGCCCGGACCATCGAGCTTCTCGACAACCGCGAGCGAGCCGAGGCCCTCGGCCGCGCCGGCCGTGAAACGGTCCTTCGCCACTGGTCCATCGACCGCATGGTCGCAGGCTACGAACAACTCATTACGGAAATCCATGAGCAAAAACTCGCTCGGTGCCACTGCCGTCTCGGCAGAGTATAACCTGTGCCACTGCCGTCTCGGCAGTGAATGTTTTCTCGTCTACCTTCCGTACGGTTCGACCCCGGCAGCCGCGCGGCGACACTATCGGGGGTACGTGCGGGCG
>CAZASB010000195.1:0-9151 GCA_964487655.1 uncultured Planctomycetaceae bacterium | reverse complement strand
GACGAGGTGGGGCAGGAGGTGCTGCGCCTCTCACCTGAGGAGGAGGCCCGCGCCGGCCGGGAGATACACCGGGCGATCGGACACCAGTACAGGCTGCGCCAGGCGCCGCGACTGACCCGGCTGGGCGCCCCGCTTGTCCCGCAGGATCAGCAGAAGAAGTACCAGTTCTTCGTGATGGAACGCGAAGAGCCGAACGCCTTCGCTCATGTTGGTGGGTACGTGTATATGACCAGTGAGGCGTTGAAGGTCTTTGACGATGACGTGCAGTTGCGGTTCCTGATTGCCCACGAGATTGCGCACATCTACCTGGGGCACACGGCACAGCGGGTTACCTACGCGGCGCGGGCGGCGGAACTGGCAGGACCGATGGCCGGGACCGCCACCCAGTTGGCCTATCTGGCCGTGGCCCTCGGCTACTCGCAGGAGCAGGAACTGGAGGCCGATGCCTGGGCCTTCCGCGCCTTGCTTGCTCTGGGACACCGCCGGGAAGACGTGCTGGATGCGCTCCGGCAGATGCAGGCCCGCATTCCGGAAGAGCAGGCCGGTGAGGTTCGGGAGGTCCCCCAGGGCGTCCCGCAACGTATCTGGTACGAAATCGAGGACCACCTGAGTTCCCACCCGCCGTTCGCGCAGCGAATCACGGAATTGGAAGTGCTGCCGGCATCCGACCGCCGGTAGGCCCGTCAATGCACGTCCCGGGTGCGGAGCACGCCGTAGATCACGCCCGTAAGCAGCATGAGCATGGCCATAAGGCTGACCGTGCTGGCGACCACACCCATCCGGTCGGTGTCGCGGGGAAAGAACCTTTCCGCCATGTCGGCAGGCGCCTCGTCGCTGGGAACCGGCCGGGCCGGTGGGGCGCCGGGTATCGCACCTTCCGGCAGCGGCGGCTGATTCGGCCGGTTCCGGGCCTCCAACAGCAGCAGCCCCTCGAACGCCCAGCGGGAAGGCATCGTTTGGGCAAGCACCGTAACGGGACCGCTCATGCGGTGCAGCGGCTGCAGCGCGCCGGCCAGCATGATCATGGGCAGCAGAACCAGCGGCAGGACGGCCACCGCCACTTCCGACGTGCGGGCCAATGCCGAGACGGCCAGACCAATGGCCACGCCTATGAGCGACGTAAGCCATAGCAGGAACAGGATGGCCAGCCAGGGCCCGGCCAGGGCGGCGCCGCCGCTCACGATGGCCAGCAGCAGCGCCGACTGGATAAGGCAAAGAACCCCCAGGACCGCGAATTTCGAGCCGATGTAGGACGGGATTTTCAGGCACACCATCCGCTCGCGATGGTAAATTGCCCGCTCGCCGACGATCTCGCGGACGGCATTCGAACACCCGAACCACAGGGCGGCCAGCACCATCAGCAGCACCGTGGTGCCGGTCGCTCCGGCCACTTGGTTCCAGTTCTCGGCTGTCACGGTCTCGGCCGCGTGTTGGCCGAAGACCAGGACGATCAGGGCGGCGATGACCGGGGCCTGGGCGAACAGGACCGCCGTGTTGGTTGAATCCTTTGCCTTGACCGCGACCGTTCGCTGCACCAGCGTCCACCACTGCGCGAGCCCCCATTCCCGCTCGGCCCGGCCCTCGTCGGCGTCCCCCGCGGCGCGATCATCGGCCGGCGGTGGGGACGGCGTGGAGGCGGCTCGATCGTCCACAAACTGCCGCTTCAAGGCGGAAGCGTCGTATTTCGCGGTCCATGCAGCCACACTGTCGGACGCTAGGCCTCGCAGCACGTTCTCGGGCGCCAGTAGGGCGTCGCCCTGACTGCTACCTGGCGGCCGGAAGAACTCGACGGCCTGCGGGTAGGCCGGTCCGTAGTAGGCCAGCCGGCCCGGCCCGGCTGCACCGGTCTCCCTGGCCACCACAATCAGGTTGTCCAACATGCGGTAGGCTTCCAGGCTGGGCTGGTGGACCGTCAGCAGGATCGTCTTGCCCTCGTCGGCCAGTTTGCGGAGCAATCGGAGGACCGTCAGCGCGTCTTCGCTGGAGAGGCCCGAGGTGGGTTCGTCGAGAAAGAGGACCGAGGGACCGGTCAGCAATTCCATCGCCAGGTTGACCCGTTTTCGTTGCCCGCCGCTGATGCCCCGCTTCTCCGGGGAACCGATGGGCAGGTGCTCGGTCCCTTCCAGCCCCACGGCATGCACGACCTCGCCGATGACCCGCCGAATCTCGCTGGTGCCGTAGTCGGCCGGGAGCCGCAGGCGCGCCGTGTAATAGAGGGCCTGCCAAACGGTCAGGTCCCGGTGCAAGATGTCGTCTTGGGGCACATAGCCGATGACGCCCTGGAATTGGGCGTAGTGGCTGTACAGGTCCTGCCCGTTCAAGAGCACCGTGCCCGAGGCAGGGCGGGTGTAGCCGTTGAGCGCGCTCAGGAGCGTGGTCTTGCCGGCCCCGCTGGGACCCATGACGCCCACCAATTCGCCAGGCAGGACGGTCAGCGAAACGTCTTCCAGCAGCCGCGTGTCGGCCACTTCGACAGCCACCCCGCGGGCCTCCACCCGGACGCTGCCGCCCCAGTCGCGTTGTTGAAGCTCGCCCCGAGGCGTCAATTGGAAAGTGTAGCGGCCCAGGGCAATCGTGTCGCCGGCTTGGACGTTCACGCGGCCGGCGATGCGGTGCCCGTTGACGAAGCTGCCGTTGGCCGAGCCCAGGTCTTCCAGCACGGCCCCGCCGCCGAGCAGAATTTCCAGCCGGGCGTGCGACCGCGAAATGCGCGGGTCGTCGAGCACCACGTCGTTGTCGATGGCGCGTCCGATACGGATAGCCGCTCGCCGCCGCTCCTGCTTAGACTCCGGCCACGGCATGGGAACCGACTTTCCCAACGTGATGGTGTCGCCCGTTGACACGTTCACCGCGGAGGCAATGCGCATTCCGTTGACGAAGGTTCCGTTGGTCGAGCCAAGATCCTCCAGCATGAAGCGACGGCCTTGCTGCGTCAAACGGCAGTGCCGGGCAGAGACGGTGGGCAGGTCGATGACCAGATCGCAGTCCGCCCCGCCGCCGATGACCCAACTTCGGGTCACGGACTCGCCGGATTGATTCGCTGCGGATGCACCCATCGTTCAGTTCTCGAAGGACTCGGCCGACCCCTGGATGTCCATTATGGTCGTGTTCGCTGGCCAGTCAACCGCCCGGAAAGCCTGGCCGGCTCGCGGGATGTCGAAAGTGAGTGCCGGGAAAACCCCCGACAACTCCTCGGAAACTGAAAGCTGTCACCACACATCGAACTGGAATGCCGCGGGCACGAACTGCGACGACTTCCAGGTGAACCACGTCGTCCCGGACGGAAGCCACGTAGTCGGCACGCGTGATCATGCAAAACCCGCTGCCGGGGATTTCGATCCCGCTGCTCCCATCTGCTTTGGCATCGATCCCGCTGCTCCCATCTGCTTTGGCATCGATCCCGGGCGATGTCAAGCACTTGTGCGCGAATTGGCTTTGCAGCAACCAACTGTAAGCGATTTCCTGAATCCGTTGCTGCACATCCGGCGAACAACACTGCGGCACGAGGAAGTACAACGCTTCAGCGTGCCCGGACACCGCAATTTGTATCGTCCACCGCGAAACACGGCCCAAGAAAAGAAGACCAACAATCATGGTGCATGCTGTAATCGACGCTCCAATGGAACGGATCAGAGGGCTGAACGGACATAATGGTTACAATGGCCACACCCGTGTTGTGCCATCGGGCGACGGTTCGGCGGTTTCCCGGAAAGTTGAAATGCCGGTCATCAAGGAGGCCGTCCGCACGATTTTGAGGGCGGTAGGCGATGACCCGGATCGTCCCGGTCTGCTCGATACCCCCCGGCGGGTCGCCCGAATGTACAAGGAGAGTCATGTCGCTTATTCTATCAAAACAGAACAGATAGACTCACGAAAACCCGCCCAGGAGGTGGCATCATGATCATTGAGAAAAGCTACAAGTTCTACGCGGCACACCGCAACGAGGAACTCGACGATAAGTGCCGAAACATCCACGGGCATCGTTACCGGATCCGCTGCTTCTTCAGAGTCGAACGGCGCGGATCGATTTCGACGCTGTTTGGCGATTTCGACTCCCGGATCGAGCCCCTCTTGAAAAGCGAGTACGATCATGCCATGCTGATCCACATCAAAGATCCGCTGTATGAGGCGCTTTGCCAGTACATGCGCCGTACGGGTGACACAATGAGGCTGAAGCGATTCGACGAACCTACTTCGGTCGAGAACCTCGCCCACCGTCTATTCTCGGAGATTTCGGCGACGGGCTTCAACTTGACAAAGTTGGAAGTCCAGGAGACCGACACTAGCACCGTCGTATATACTCGCGAGGACTGGATGGCATACAATCGACGTTTGCAGAGCGTGAGACGCGAAGCTTTGGAACACCGCGGATATCAAGTCAAAAGGATTCCCTGTGCTGGCCCGGAACCTGCATACTGTGACGCCACCTGAACGGCTCTTCCCTTATGGCATTTAAGGATAGGAGATAGAAAGATGAACCATTTCTTCTTGTTATTGCTCTTTGTCTGTGGAATGGCGATTCTAGGAATCGGGTGCAGCCGCCCCGCTGCCAGCGCGGAACAGGATGCCTCGGCCCTGCGCTTCAAGATGAAGTCGCTAGCAGGCGAAGACGTTGACCTGGCCCGATACGAAGGCAAGGTCGTGATGATTGTAAATGTTGCCAGCAAGTGCGGGTTTACGCGACAGTACGAGCAACTGCAAACATTGCACGAAAAGTACGCCGATCGGGGCCTGGCCATCCTCGGATTCCCGTGCAACCAGTTTCTCGGCCAAGAGCCCGGCTCGGCGGAGCAGATCGCCGAGTTCTGCCGCGTCAATTATGGGGTCACGTTCGATCTGTTCGCCAAGGTGGACGTGAACGGTCCGAACGCGTGCGAATTGTACAAACTGCTCACCTCGATCGACTCGCAGCCGAAGGGCGCTGGAAAGATCGGTTGGAACTTCGAGAAGTTCATCCTGGACCGCGGCGGCTTTGTCGTCGCCCGGTTCGGTTCCAAAACAAAGCCTGACGCGTCCGAAGTTGTGGTGGTGATTGAGAGGGAACTTGCCAAAGCAAGGCCGCTGGCTCAGGAACGATCGGCCAGTAAAGGTGAGAAGAGCAGCGAGTCAGAGTTCGACCTGGACAAGTATCATCGGAAGAACCGAGTTGTTCTTGTATTCGCGAAGTCAGATAGTGACGCAACCTACAAAGCTTTTCGTGCGGATTGGGAAAGCCGCAGCGAGGCCGTTTCCGATCGCGATTTGCTTCTTGTGGAAGTCTTTGAAGAATCAGATAGCCGTTTGGGGGGCACCCAGATTTCGGACGCCTCGGCCGTGAAACTGCGCAATCAGTTCAAGATCGATTCGGGAACGACCATGTTCATCCTGATTGGTAAAGACGGAACCGAAAAGCTCAGGAAAGACTCCATTGAACTGGATGAGCTGTTCGAGGTGATTGACGTAATGCCCATGCGCCGGCGGGAGTCCAGATTTCAGAATTCAGGCTGAGAAAATGTGTCGAGCCACCGCCTTCAACCGAACAGAATCGATCTCGGAACATGGAATCGTCACCGATGCGTATCCTTCTGACGGGCGCCACGGGCTACATTGGAGGCCGGCTGCTGCCGCTTCTGGAGCGGCGGGGCTTTCGCCTCCGCTGCTTGGCGCGCCGACCAGAAGAACTTCGCCCGCGAGTGGCCCCGGCAACCGAGGTGGCGCCCGGCGACGTGCTTCGATCGGAAACGCTGGCGGCGGCTTTCGAGGGTGTCGAGACGGCGTACTATCTGATCCACTCGATGGGCTCCATCGGCGACTTCCAGCACGATGACCGGCAGGCGGCGGCCAACTTCGCTTCGGCCGCGAAGAAGGCCGGCGTGCGAAGAATCGTCTACCTGGGCGGGCTCGGCAATCCCGCTCGCGGGCTTTCGCAGCACCTGCGAAGCCGGCAGGAGACCGGCGAGGTACTGCGAGAATCGGGCGTCCAGGTGATCGAGTTCCGCGCCTCGATCATTATCGGCTCCGGCAGTCTGTCGTTCGAGATGATCCGCGCTCTGGTCGAGCGGTTGCCCGTGATGATTTGCCCTAAGTGGGTGGCGACGCCGGCGCAGCCAATCGCCGTCGAAGACGTGCTTGACTACCTGCTGGCCGCACTCGACCTCGCGGGGCAGGAGAGCCGTATCTTCGAGATAGGCGGCCCAGAGCAGGTTTCGTATGGCGAGTTGATGCGAGAGTACGCCCGCCGGCGCGGTCTGCGCCGCGTAATGATTCCCGTGCCCGTGCTTACGCCCCGGCTTTCCAGTATGTGGCTTGGGCTGGTCACGCCCGTTTACGCGAGGGTCGGCCGGAAGCTGATCGAAGGGTTGCGCAACCCCACGGTCGTCGAGGACCGGTTGGCCCTGAAGGCGTTCCCCATCCGCCCGCGCGGGCTTAGCGAGGCCCTCGAGCGCGCCCTGGCGAATGAGGACCATCGCTTTGCCGAAACCCGCTGGTCCGACGCGTCTTCCTCCGGTGGCGCGGCGCCGCAATGGGGCGGCGTGCGGTTCGGTTCCCGCATTATTGACTCGCGCACCGCCACCGTGGCCGTGCCGCCGTCCGCCGCCTTCGCGCCGATCGCTCGCATCGGAGGTACCGCGGGCTGGTACTACGGCAATTGGCTGTGGCGGCTTCGCGGGGCGATGGACCTGTTGGTTGGGGGTGTAGGCATGCGCCGCGGCCGGCGCGACCTAAACACCCTGCGAGTAGGCGACGTGGTCGACTTCTGGCGTGTTGAAGCCTTCGAGCCGGGCCTTCTCCTCCGCCTCCGGGCCGAAATGAAGCTGCCCGGACGCGCCTGGCTCGAGTTCGAGGTCACCGAAGACGAGCAGAAGCATGGCACGATCCGCCAAACGGCACTTTTCGACCCCCTTGGCCTGTTCGGGCTGGCATACTGGTATTCCTTGTACCCCTTGCATAAAATCGTGTTCGCAGGCATGCTCAAGGCATTGGTTCGGAAAGCGGAAGCGGAGGAATAGCCGGACATGAAGATCGCAGTAATAGGCTCCGGCATTAGCGGGTTGCTCTCGGCGAGGCTGCTGGTGGCGGACCACGAGGTCCACGTGCTCGAGGCCAACGGCTATGCCGACGGGCATACGAATACGGTCGAGTTTGATGCCTTCGGAAGTAGGTATGCCGCCGATACCGGTTTCATGGTATTCAACGACCGCACGTATCCGAACTTCATCGAAATGCTCCGGATGCTCGGCGTACCGGCCCGGTGTAGCGATATGAGCTTCAGCGTCCGCTGCGACCGAACTGGGCTGGAATATCAGGGCAGTTCGCTCAATGGCCTATTCGCGCAACGCCGGAACTTGTTGCGCCCGTCGTTCTACCGCATGTTGATTGACGTGCTTCGCTTCAACCATCGCTCGCTTGAACTGCTCGACAGCGAAAGAGGACGGTCGGCATCGGCGGAAGAAGCAGCCGAACTTTCGCTCGGGCAATACTTGGCTCATAACCAATACAGTCGGCAGTTCATTGAGCATTACCTCGTGCCAATGGGCGCGGCCATCTGGTCGGCGCCGCCGGACCGGTTCCTGCAATTCCCGGCGCGGTTCATCGTCAATTTCTTCAACAACCACGGGTTGCTGACGGTGCGGGGACACCCGCGGTGGAAGACCGTTGAGGGCGGCGCCGCGCGGTACGTCGAGGCCCTGACTCGCCCCTTCGCGGCACGGATTCGGCTGCATTGCCCGGTGGTGTCGGTACGGCGCTTTCCCGGTCACGTTTCGGTCAAATGGCAAAACGGGGGGCCGGAGGACTTCGACGCGGTGGTGCTGGCCGCCCACCCCGACCAGTCGCTCGGCATGCTGGCTGACGCCAGCCCGGCGGAGCAGCAAATACTCGGCGCGATCGGCTACCAACGGAACGAGACGGTCCTGCACGTTGACCCGTCGCTGCTGCCCCGTTGCCGTCGGGCCTGGGCCTCGTGGAATTACTGCATTCCGCCGGAGCAAGGGCGGCCGGTCGTGCTGACCTACAACCTCAACCGACTGCAGGGGCACTCGTCGCCCGACCCGATATGCGTTACCTTGAACGCTACGCAGTCAATCGACCCGGGCAAGATCCTGCGGCAAATCGAATATCACCACCCCGTGTACAGCCGCGAGGCCCTGGCCGCGCAGAAGCGGTTCGAAGAAATCAACGGACGGAACCGAACGTATTTCTGCGGCGCCTATTGGGGACACGGCTTCCACGAGGACGGAGTGAACAGCGCACTGGCGGTCGGCAGAAGCTTCGGGATAACCTTGCAACGGGGCCTGATTGCCTTGTAAGCCGCCACGCAGACTATCTTCATTGGCTACGAGTCATGCATAGCTGCCTGTATTACGGACACGTTCAACATCGGCGGCTAACACCGACGGCGCATGCATTCCGTTATGGGCTGTACTTGGCCTACCTCGACCTGGACGAACTGCCGGAGTTGCTTGCCGGCAGGCACGGTCTGTATCGGGCATGCTTCTCACCAGCCTCGTTCCGCCGTGCCGACCACGTGGGCGATCCGGCCGTGCTTTTGGCCGATGCCGTCCGGGATCTGGTGGAAGAGCGAACCGGCCGGCGGCCGGAGGGCCCGATCCGGCTGCTCACGCTCCTGCGCAACTGGGGATGCTACTTTTGCCCGCTGTGCCTTTACTACTGCTTCGACCCTGCCGGGCAGGTGGTCGATTGCGTGGTGGGCGAGGTCAGCAATACCCCATGGCATGAGAAGCACTGGTATGTGCTCGGCAAGGACAACCGCGTGGGCGAACCGGGACGGTTCCAGTTCTGTCATCCGAAGAGATTTCACGTATCGCCCTTCATGGACATGGACATGCAATACGAGTGGCGTCTGGGTAAGCCGGGGCAAGAGCTGAACGTCGGCATTGTCAACACGCGAGGCGACGAGCGGCTTCTTGACGTAAGCCTGGTGCTCCGCCGCCGCGAGTGGACCCGCTGGTCCATGCTGCGAACATTGGCCCGTTATCCCTGGATGACGGTGCGAGTGGTGCAGGCCATCTACTGGCAGGCACTGTTGTTATGGCGGAAGAAGGCACCGTATTACCCGCATACGTGAACTCTATCGTGTCCGTAAATTGGAAGTATGAACCAACTCCTTCGTAACCTGGTATGCCGCCGTCTGGCGGACCTCGACCATGGC
>CAZASB010000194.1:0-9262 GCA_964487655.1 uncultured Planctomycetaceae bacterium | reverse complement strand
GACTGCTTGCCCCGGTGGACGGCACAACGGCGTGTGCCTACTACATTGGAACGGCATGCACCTAGAAACGGAAGGGCCATAAAACATCGTGCCGGACGGAGAGTCCGCCATACTCCGCCCCCAAAAAAGACCTCAATCGGTTGTCTCCGCCATCCTGGCCATTTTTCGCCCAGAGCCTGAACGCGCCCTTTCGTGTGTTTTGTGTATTTCGTGGTTCTCTCCCGTCATCGAGCATGAGCCCCAAGCAGAGATGATTGACCACGAAATACACGAAAAAATAAGAGCCCCCACATCAGTCCCGAGGAGATGATCCTATTTCAGAAGCGTGAGAAATGGAAGCCCGAAGGTGACTGTTTTCATGCCCCGTGCGTGTGTAAACCGTCGGCTTCCAGGTACCCGGCTGACTTTGCAGTTCTCCTGCCCGGGTCAATAGCGCACACAAACGCGCGGTGGGTGCCCGGCGCGGTCAGAACGCGCTGACGTCGATCACCTGCCCATCGTGCCGATTGCCCAGCCGAATCCAAACGATCGTGTCAATGCCGTAGCTGATCGAGCGGACCGAGCCGTCGCAGAACACGGTATTGAAACCGCCGGCGTGGGCGCTTCCGAACTTGCGGACATAACCGTCCCCCCCGAGCCCGGCCCGATCTTGGAAGGGTCTTTCCGCGATGGTCCCGTTGTTGGTCGTTGTGAAGTAGCGAGTGGAATCCCAGTTGGAGCCGGCGAAGACCCCTTCGTCGTCGCCCGCCGAAAGAGTCGAACTCTCATACGCTTCCGGCCGAAGATACTTCTCGCCCACCATGATCGTATTGCTCGTGCCGTCGCGGACGTGGGCCACCATTACCTCGCTCCGCTGATAGGCGATACCGTTGAACTTGGCCGGATCGTACCTCCAGTCGTAGGTTTCGGCGGCCTCCAGGGTCGTCGGCCCGGTTGTATCGGTTTGCTGGTGGGTGCCGGCGTTGGACGCGTAATCGATCTTGGCGTTGAGCTTGATGGGATTCGTCGCGTTGCGGAAGCTGACCGAGGCCGGGCGGAGCCCGGGGCGGCGGCGGCTAGGGCAGTGGTAGATGCCCAGCGGCGTCTGCATGCGCTGGGCGGCAAACGGCATCTTGTCGGCGTCGGTCTCGCCAGCCCCCAGATCGTACAGGGCCTGCTGCTCCAGGTAGGGAAGGATATTGTAGTCCCAGCCGCCCGGCTGCCGGCTGCCGAAGCCGCGGTCCGGATCGCCGGTCCAATGCTGGGTCCAGCCGCCAGTTGGGTAATGTCCGTGGACCGACTCGTGATTGTGAAAGGCCAAGCCGATCTGTTTGAGATGGTTGGAGCACTGCAACCGCCTGGCCGCCTCGCGGGCCGATTGCACGGCCGGCAGCAACAGCCCAATCAGAATACCGATGATCGTGATGACCACCAACAACTCAACGAGTGTGAATCCGGCCGCGACCGAAATGTGCGTGAAACGCCGCATGGCTCTGCTCCAAGAAAAAGTAAAACTCCGTTTCCATCGCGCACCGGCACGTGCCAGACAACGGACCAATGAAAGTGAAACTCCGTTTCCATCGCGCGCCGGCACGTGGAAGACAACGGACCAATGAAAAGACACGACTCGGGCCATTGGGCCACCGATCAACGACGCGTCCGACGCATTGACAGCATCACGCCCAAACCCATCACCAGCAGGATAGCGGCCGAAGGCTCGGGTATGAAGGCCGTGTCAAGACCGTATTTCTGCTCCAGATACCACCCGACCCGGTTGTGCTCCCACGGAGTCAACGCGCGGTTGAAGACCAAAACCTCGGCGATCATCCCGTCCCACTGGTACGCGCCGCCGCCGTCGTACGCCCCCAAGGTCAGGGCCACGTGCGTATCGGTCATGCTGGCAGCGGCTGTATTTGCCGTGCCCGTTAGAATGCCGTCGAGAAACGCCGTTGTCGATGTGCCGGGATCCCACTGCCCCGAATAGATGTGCCATTCATCGTCCACCGCGCCGAAACTGGCGTTCATGGCGGCGTTGTATGAGGTCGGATCCTGTTGCACGGTAAAGAAAGCGCCGGTCATTGCCCACTCACGGGTAGAGCCGCCGGTCTTGTACTGCGCGGTAATCGCTCGATTCCTGTCGGTGCCGTCGCGCTTGGCGACTGCGATGACGGTCATCCCGTCGGTATTGCTGTAGACGTCGCCGTCGCCGGACGAAAGCCAGTCGTTGCTGCCGTCGAACTTAAGCGCTGGGTAGCCGCCAACCTGATTCTGCAGCATGTACGGACGAGGGCCGACGGTTCCTTGCAGCATGTCGGCACTGTTTCCCGAACTGTCCTGCCACGCGCTGGTCCGATAGGTGCTGTCGCCGCCTTCCCAGACCAACTGCGTTCCATCGTCGATCTGATACCATGCCTTCAGGCCGCTGATCGTGGCCGGACTGAGCACGGGCGCGAGGGCCGCGTTGTAATGGTCGGCGATCTGGTCGGCGTCCAATGCCTTATTGTACACGGCCACCTCGTCAATCTGGCCCGGGAAGTACCTTGTCGCGGCGAGTTGGTTCTGGACACCGATCCACAGCGGAGCGCTGCCACTGTGAAGCGACGCGGGTATTCCGGTGGTCTTCTCGCCCACCTTGACGCCGTTGACGTAGATCTTCATCGACTCCGACGGCGTATACGTGGCGGCCAAGTGGTGCCACTCGCCCGGCGCAAGCGTGGCGCTGCCCGAGAAGTCGAGCGGTTGTTGCCATTGGCCGTTGTCGGAGACGGCGAAGTTCGCCTTGCCGTCTAGGACTCGCAAGGTATACGACCGCTGGTTGCCCGTCCCAAGGTATTTACTCACCACGCCCGGCGCCCCCGATGTGCTGGCCCCTGCGTCGAGCTTCACCCACGCCTCGAGTGTCAGAGCGCCGGCAATATCGAGTGGCGAGGAGACCGAATCCACCCACTCGACATAGTTGTTCACAGCGTCGAAAACGGGCGCTTGGTTGTTGACATCGAAGCCGGGCCAAGTTGGAGTTTGCGGCCCGCTCTGGGCCGTCTCGTTAAGAACAAAGTTTTTGTAGACGCCGTGCAGGGCCGAGCCCGTGCCGAGGTTGGTGGACCGCGTGCTCGCGCCGTTGTACAGCGGCTCTTCCAGCCGATAGTAGGCTACCGGTCCGTCCTTGACGACCAAGTCACTGTAAGAGACGGCTGCAACTGACGCCTTCGGAATCAGCGCCAAGGCGAGACCCATGAGTACCGTGGCGTTGCACGCGCGGATGAGACTTGCCGATCGTTGCATCACAATGCTCCCTATTAAATGCGTTTCGCCTGCCGAGTTGCCCGAATCGGGCCGCGATTGCCACCGAGAACAGATGACCATATCAACCTGAACGCCCTCATTCTCTCATCCAGGAAGCTGGGAGTCAAGCGTCTGGTGCGGGTCTTGGCGATTTTTCCGGAAAGACTGCGATACAAGCGGCCCGACATGGGCGCTCATTCCCCCCTCGGGTATGGTCTCGACTCATTTTACGGTCTAGTTGAACAGTAGCCGGCGCAGATTGCCCAATTCGGTCGCTTTCCCCTGAAGAACCCCCGGAAGCGATTTAGGGTTCAACCACTTTGGCTCCGTGAACACCTGGCCGGGAAAGGTCATGTTCCGGGCGCGAACGACCTGCTGGAGCAAGCTTTTCTGGCCGCGATCCAGATTGTGGACCTTGCACAGTGCGTCAAACAGGCCTGGGTGGCTGTTCTTCCGTCGCTGGACCGCGGCGCGATGAGCAAAGATCATGCCGAGACTGATGCCGCCGATGACGACCGTTGCGATGCCCAGCCAGAGCAGCATCGTTCCGACGTCAACCTGCTGGCGCGCGCCGCGCGACTGGGCCAGGAGCATGGGAATTGGACGTGCGAGATGGAAGACTCCAGGAGCAGTCATGATGCAACCTCCAAGGGGACGAGATTAAGACTTTATGCGGGGCTTTCGACAAACGAGGCATCCTCCTCGACGGTTTCCGGTTGTCCGCTGGCGCTGCGCATCAGCGCCTCGCTGATGTATTGCAGGCTTCCTTCGGCGGCTTCCTTGACCACGTAACTCCGATCGAGCAAGGCATCGCGCAAGGCTTCCCAGGAAGGGACCGATTTGCAGTCAGCCAACGCCGTGGCGGCCGCCACGCGTACGATGTGGTCGTCATCGGAAAGTAGCTCGATGAGGCGCTGTTCCAGGCTGGAAACCATCCCCATTGCCAGCGCCGCCAGCACGGCGCGCCGACGCCCTATCGGGGACGGACGATCCATTTCGTGCAGTAGTTGCGGCAGGCAATCGCCGTCGATCCTCCGAACGAGCGTTCCGGCAACCTGGCGATGCTCCGGCGCCATGTCGTCGAAGTTGCGAAGAAACTGGCGGAAACTGAACTCCGGCATGGCCTTCCTCAGTGCGCCTCGCACCTCCTCGGCCGGATCGTCCACCATGCGGATCAGCATGGAGAAGGCACCAAGAATCTGCCGCGGTCGCACTTGCACGATCGCCTCGGCTCGCACGCCGGGGTCGGAGTCATTGAGCGCGTCGACGATGAACTGGCTGGTGCCCGGTTGGCTGAAGTCTTTCAACGCCCTGATCGCCGCGCGTCGGCCGCCGGGATTGCCCCGCTTGGCCAGATAGCCGAGCAACGTCGCCACCCGGTCCCGCTCGAGCGACGAGCCCGCAAGGATCTGAACGGCCCCCTCTTGGGCCGCGTCGTCCAACTCGGCGAACACTGGATGGTCAATCACGGCCCATGCGATATTTCGAAGTCGTTTTAAGGATTCGGCTACTGCCCGGCTCGGGCTGGGGCCGACCGTCCGAGCCAAGTGGCCCACGAACTTCTCGTCGGTCCGGCCGCCGATCACATCGGCTACGACGAGTGGCGACTTCGGATCGTCCAGCAGGCCTAACAACAACCGGACCACGCCGCCCTGCTCGCTCGCGCGCAGCAGTTCGACAATCGGTCCGTAGCTCGCCTCGTCGGGTCGGCTGAGCAGGTCTCGCAACGTAACGTTCTTCTGCTTGGCGAGCAGTAAGAGGGCCTCGACGGCCTCTCTCTGCCGGTGGCGGTGGAACTTGCGCACCGCGTCTTCCAGGTCCAGCGTAATGCGATCGCGCAGGCCACCCATGTCGCGTCGTTTCGGATTCGAATCGTTCTCCACCAACTCCGCGTAGAACGCCTCGGTCAATCGCAGAACGGCTTGGGCGAGTAAGGGGGCGTTCGGGTTGTTTTCACGCACGAGGGCCGTAATAAGCGACGGCACCGCATCGTACAACTGGAAGTCCTCCACGGCCCCACACGCTTTCTTCACGGCCTCCGGCTTGCCGTCCTTGATCGCCTCTGCCACAACGCGGACCAGCCGGGCCGGCCGCTCGGCGATGATCTCTCGCGACTTCTCGTCGAACTTGGCCAGCCGTTTGAAGATCGCCTGGTGCCCCGCCTCGTCTCGCCGTTCCAACAGCGCTTGCAACGCACAGTGGCGCGTGGCCTCATGGTCGGAATCGAGTCCGGCAACGAGCACCTCGACCGCCGCCTCGTTTTCCGTCTTTGCAAGGAACTGGAAGGTCACTTTGGGTCCGCGCTTCATGGATATCCGGCTTCCGATCAGAAAGAGTTGACAAACGGCCGTCTTTTCAACGAGGGCAGCGGGACCACCAACGGCTGCTCCCCCCTTCGGGCAGGGGAAATCCGCGTGCTCTTGCCATGGAAAACATAGGTCATATTTTCATCCGATGTGGCCAACCGCCAATTGCCTGCACCGAGAGACGGCGAGCCAACGAAGACCGGTTCGTTGCGGTCGGCCCTGACGTGTCTGTCTTCGGCAGTTCCTGCCGAAATGGCAGCCACGGAACTATTCGAGTGAGGGCTACTGAACGAAAATTAGTGATTGGTTCACAAACGATCGATCAGTGCAACCTCTTTCTAAGCAAATAGTTACGGAATTTCCTGGCTGAATCGGGCCGGGATACGTCCCAACTGGCACTCTAGTTGCAGGCAAGGTTTTGGGGTGCAAAGGCGCGAGATTTCTATCATGGCCATTGAGGCTCCAGCCCTGCTGATTACCGACGACGACGCGAGCTTTCGCGAAACGCTCCGCGAGGCGTTTCAGCCGAGAGGGTTCCGCACCCTCCTGGCGGGTGACGGCGAGGAAGCGTTGCGTATCGTTCGCAGCGTCGAAATCCATCTGGTCATCCTCGACATGCACATGCCGAAGCTTACCGGTTTGGAGACATTGCGGCTTGTCAAGGAATTCAAGGCCCTGCTGCCGTGCATCCTCATGTCCGCCCAGCTTGATGCTTGGATTGTGGAACAGGCGCACCGAGAACAGGCGTTTTCCGTGCTTTCCAAGCCGATTTCACTCTGCACCTTGACCGGGGCAGTTCGGCAGGCCCTAGAACGCACGTACAACTGGCGCGGATAGGTGCGTTGATTATGACTCGTTGTCCAGCAGCGCGAGGGCGGCTGGAGAAATGGCCAGCGGCTCGTCCCGCGGATGGCCGTGGCGGTACAGGGCGGCCAGCAGGTCGTCTTCCGTGGCGATGGCCGCGCTGACCAGCGAGTTAAAGGTCAGACGTAAGGTGTCCAGTTGGCGCGGCGAGGGCGGAGCACTGAGGGCCACCTTCAACTCTTCCCCCTCGTCGCGATCGAGCGGCAGGACGACGTTCCTTCGTAGCATGGCCATTGGGACCGTCCGCAGCAGGTCCGCGGGCGCCTCGAAGTCGGCCAGATCCACGAATTCCAAGTGATGTCGCGCGGCCAGCGCCTGGCTGGCCTTCACCGCGCTAAGGCGAGGCAGAATATCGATTGAAGCCGCAAGGCCGTAGGGCGCAACGTGCAGTGCGACGCGACAATCCCACCGCGCTGAACCGGCCGATATGCTCAACTTGCCCGATTCGTTCGCCGGAATCACGAGCCGCGCGAGGATCGGGTACAGCAGCTTCCGCGGCAGCCCTTCCCTCGCGTATAGCGACTTCTGAACGCGGAAGGCCACCTCAACCCGGTCCTCCCCGGGCACCAGCACCAGGCGCGACGCCCGCGCGTGAACCGCCTCGGAAAGGAGTAGGTCCACTAGGTGGACAATCGGCGGACTGTCCGAATCAAGCAGCTCGTCGGTTGGGATTTGGCTGGTAAGTTGGTCGAGCCACCGTTGTGACGACGCCGGGTCGTGAACAAAGGCAGGATCCTCCACCAGACGGACGAGTTTCGCGCCGAATAGGTCGAGTTGGTCAGCCACCAGGGTAAGCAGTGCCCCGTTCGACTGGACCGTGGGAAACGCTCGGATGGCAAACGCGTAGAGAAAGTTCAGCCACTCGTCCTGCATATCGCTTGGATCAAGCGCCGGGCGCCGCCCCTCCCTCAACACGCAGCCCGCAAGGTACAACGCATAGCTCATGCCCAGGCCGCGTACCAACCGATTATTGGCCAGGAGGCTTTCCAACCGGACGATGACCGCCTCGCGCAACGCCCAGATGCGGTTTTCGATGTAAGCGCGGGCATCGGGCGGCAACTGCTCAATCACGTGCGATTGCGGAAACACCACTTCAAGTTCGCCCGACTCGGCGTTCCGACGGCACAGCTTCGCGCCTGCGCGAATCTGCTTGAAGAGCTTGAATGTCTTGTCGGTGTACAAGGTATGGAGATAATCGAACACCGCGCCGGCGAGCTGCTTGCCGGTCGGCGTTGCCTTCGTGCGTCCCAGGGGCGCTATCTCGCCTACGGCAAACGACGGTTCCGGTACCCGGGCCAATTCCCATAGAATCACGTCCGCGGTCTCCGAATCGGTCGGGCCGTAACCGCGGTCAATCGCGGCCAGCAAGGCGCCGGCAGGCGCTAGGGTAACCGTAATCGACCGGTTCGTCAGGAACTGCAACTGTTCCAACAGGTCGGACTCGAGCGGATCGCTCACGGCGACCTTCAGGGCATGGCCATCGAGCAAGAGGGGTAAACACCGCCGGCGCCGCACCACCGATTCGGGCAAGAGGGCCAGGACCGAGGGCTCAAGAGGCTGCGAGTCGAGGTCCACCAACGGATACCCCAGTCGCTTCGCCTTGGCTTGCCAGTACTCGGGGCCTGCCGGGTCGCCGCCCACTTCAATCAAGGCGAGCAATCCAAACTGCGACGGTTTGAATACTGCCTGCAGCGCCAGCTCCTTCTCGCCAAGATGCACCCGAATCAGCCCGGAGAGATTTGTCATGGCCATCAGCCGGACCAGAATCGGACAGTGCATTTCGCGAGGCACGTCTTCCCTTGCGTACACGGCATCCTGAATGCGGTACGCCACTTTCACGCGATTTTGAACGGGTAGGATGAGCACTCTCGATGCCGTCAGATGCAGCGCCTCGCCAATGATCTCCTGCATCATGCGCACCACGGCCGGGCTGCCCGGATCGAGCATTCGCTTTTCGACGGTCGGCGTTTTCCCGGGCAACTCGACAAACTCGATTTGCTCCGTTGCCGACTCCATGGGCGAGACGACCTTCCGAACATCGGTGGAACCATAATACTGCTCAATGGCGTCCCGAATGGCCTCGTGCGGCGCCATGGCCACCGCAATCGGATGATTCAAGGCGAAGCGCAGCCGCTCGAGGGTTTCCGGCGATGGGTGCTCGCTCATCACGATGGTGAGCCGTTCGCCGTCGAAAGTGAGCGGCAAGATATGCTCTCGGCGCGCGATCGTTTCCGGCACCCGTCCCAAGGCCGACGGAAGAACCTCCGTCGTCGTTAGATCAATGAACTTCGGACCCGCCATGAGAACCCCCTTCCTGCCCCACGGGCTGGCCCGTCCTCAAACGCCCGATCCAACGTTTCGGCCAACCTTCCTCGGGACGAGTTTCGACTGTCTCCACGGCCAACGGATACACGCATTTATATTATCCACCGTTTGCACGCGCCATGCAAGGGGTTTGGCTCTTCCGTTTCTAGGTGCAGAATTGAGTGACGCGTGGGTGAACCCGGATGCTGAGACATCCGGAACCACCCACCCTACGCCTTTCAGCACCGGTTTGCACCTAGAAACGGAAGAGCAAGGGGTTTGGATGGATTTTGGGGGGACTAAACTCCAAGCCACTGCGACTCACTCGCCCCTCAAGGACGGGCGGAAAACCCCGGGTGTTCGCTTTCTGCCCCTTGGTCGGCTGCGGCAGCGGGCTCGCACTGGTCGGTGGACGGCATGTGGCCAAAGCAGGCGCCACCTGACCGTTAGAAAATCTTGCCGCATACCTTCCACGTAACCGTTCACAGGGGGACTGTCCCAATTTTCGCGGCACAAAGGGCGTTCTT
>CAZASB010000193.1:0-9304 GCA_964487655.1 uncultured Planctomycetaceae bacterium | reverse complement strand
TACTGCAATGTCTACCTCGTCACTTCCCACGCCCATGCGGTCCGGCCGGGAATGGTGAAGTTGAGTTTCACCTGCGGCGGGGTGGTCTCCGCCGCCCCCTGCCCGTCGACCGTGAGTTTCGTGAGTTTCAACTCGCCATCCAGGCCGTAAGGGAGCAGATCGTAGTCCAGCCCGGTTGCAACCGGTTCGTCGCCCACGTTGACCACCAGCAAGACGAGGCGATCTTCTTGGGGCAATGTCCAGGCGCCTGCACGAACGGCGTCGGTGGTCACCGGCCAGGGCCCGCTCCACTGCCAGTCGGCCGTGACGCGAGGAATCTCGTCGAGGAGTTTTGGCGGTCGGGCCATTTCACCGGCATGGAAGTACCGGCGCAGTTGCCAGCGGAGGCCGATGATCTGACGCACGAAGTCGGCATTCTCGCTGTCCTTGACCACCTCCGGCCCGAACCAGCCGATCTGCTCGCCGAACACAAGCTGTTCGCCTGCCTTCATGCGCAGGGCGAGGTTCTTCGTCTCTCCGCCCCGATAGGCGCGGCCGAACATCTGGATGCTCCCGCCGTACACGGCTGGAAATGCCGGCACCTGCCCGTCGTACTGCCAATGCCACGTCAGGTAGCCGTCGAACCAGCGGATGTACGGCTCGGCGTTGCACTCGGTGGTGATCATGCGGTCGGTAGGCATGTCCTTGCGGATGCGCTCGAGAAGGTTCCAGTAGCTGCTCGTCCACCAGTGGCCACCGCCAAGCGGATGGCCGTGTGAAGCGTCGAAACAGAGGACCGGCTTGGCCGCGGCAATCTGATCCATGTACACGCCTGCCACGTGGCATTCCGTCATCAGCCGTAGCACAATGGCCCGTTGGCGATCCTTCCAAAGCTCGGTTGCCGGGCACATAACCGCTAGTCGCACTTTGCTTTGGTCGGCTTCCTTGCTGCCGTACGTTTCAACGTAGGGTTCCCCCTGCTCGTCCTTCGTCGTGGCAGGCAGAGCGACCGAGGTGAACTCGAAGTCGTCGGAGCCACGGTCACGCGTGTCCCAGAGCCGGCCGTTGATGTAAGGCATTACATGCACGTTCTTCTCGCGGAGCGACGCCACGGCTTCGGCGAACCCGTCCTTCGTCGGGAAGTAGTGCGGGTAGTCGTTATCAAACGGAATCTGGTGCCAGTTGTACCAATGCACGCCCACGGGCACGCCGGCAAACTTGGCGAACTCCTCGACAGCCGGCACGAAACTCTTGGGCTCGCCGCCTCCGAGCAGCCACACCGGAAGCTCGCGCATCCAAAGCGGCGTGTCGGCTCGTCCATCCGGGCCCAGTTCGGGCCACCATCGGGCCTCGCGGCGGACCCAATCGCGATAGATCAGCGCGGCATCGAACCAATCGCCCCGCAGGAGTTGCCAAACGGCCCGACCCTCCGGATGAAAGTCGTTGCCGGGCCGGCCCATGTCCTCCGCCGGATGGTCGAAGGCGAACACCACGGCCCGGTCGGTCGGCCGCCCCTCGATGAGAATATCTTTCGTGCTGCCCAGGGGATCGTGCATGCCCACGTAGAGGCCCGTTTGTCGGTCGGCGTCGTAGGCGGCCATGAAGGCCATCGTCGTCCAGCCGTTCGGGTAGGTGCCTCGATGCCGGTACTCTCGCTGCCACAGGCCCGCTTGCACTTCACCGGATCCGCGCGGCAGAAAGACTTCGGCGTTTGGCCCCAGGTCGGCAACCGCCACCTGCGGAAAGACGACTCGCCAGATTGTCCACCGGGTGCTTGGATTATCGACCTCGATGGTCCAGCGAAGCGCGTTTTTCCCATGATCGGGCACGGCCCGCGCAGTAACGCTCAGGTCGCCAAGCCGTGCATCGCGGGGCCGCCGCCAGGTGATTTGCAGCCCCTCGGCGGCCGGCCGAACGACGTTGGCCTCCTGCCAGCCGGTTTCGGCCGAAAGGCGGCACGTCTCCGGCTTTGACGAGGACGAATCCTTGCCTTGATCGGCCCCGTCCGTCGGTTTCTCCGCTACCGGAGCGTCGGCAACCTCCTGCATGATCAACTCGAACAGCGGAAGCGGCGCGGCACTCAAGAGGTTCCGGCCGTTGGTCCGATCGATAAGCTGTTCAACACGCACGCCTCCGTCGGTTTCGGCAAGGATCAGTCCCAACTGGCCTGCCGAGAGGGCATGCCATCCTTCGGGTAACGGCCCCTCGGCGGCAGCGACCGCGGCCTCGAATTGGCCTCGGCGCTGGAGCGTATCGAGCATGGCCGCACGCCACCAGAACTCGTCCGGCGACGCGACGGCCTTGGCCCGCACCGACTCAAGCCGGCGCTGGACCGACTCGACGGAAATGATCACTTGCGACAATTCAGGCACGTCTCGGCCCGCGGCTTCGACGGCCGTGGACGGATTGTCGTCGCTGGTAATGCACAGCCATGCGTCCACCCGGCGCGACGTTCCGCCGTAATGGCTCCACGCGAGCCCAGGCCGAGCGTGCAGGTAACTGCCGTATCCGCCTAGGCCATCGTACACGAGCACATTGCCCGATCCGACCACGGCAATGGCGTTCTTTCCATCCGACAGCGCGGCATGGCTCGAGAAGCCAGCGCTTTGGTTCGATCCGGAGAAGATGCCCTCGCGTTTCGGATCGCCGCCGAAGTAGCCGGCGAAATCGTTGCCCGGAAAGTTTATCTCCAGGAAGTGCCATTCACGCCATTCGAACGGCTGCTGTTGGGTCTGTATCGCGGTAACGTAGACAAGCGGTCGATCATGGAAGTAGTACCAGTCGTAAACGGCCGCGGGCCGGCTGTCCGGTTGCTGGTCGCCTCGCATACATCGCGCCGTCACGCGAACGACCGTGCAAAGCGGTCCTTCGCAGAGCCGTTCGACCGTTGCTGTCTTGTCATCGCGGAACTGATAGCCGCCTTGCTCCGGGTGATGCACTCGATCCTGCCATCGGAAGTTTTCAAATACCTTACCGGTCTTGGGAAAGACGATTCGGCTGGGCAGTCCGCCCTGGGCCGTTGGCTTGTGGTCGATCGTGTAGAACGGCGTGCTCACCGTACCGGAGAATCCGGTTGCGGAATGGTTCGGTTGGGTTGCCTGGTCCGCGAGCGATAATCGCAGTTCCGTCATCGGGCCGCCGCCGAGTTGGGCGACAATCGTGCCGGCGATCCGCGCCGTCGGATCGTAGTCGGGATCGGGGATGAATTGGAACGTTACGGGCTGGCCGTCCGACGCTTGCGTCAGGCGAATGGCACTCGCCTCGATGGGTCCAAGTTTGGCGTAGGCTGCCGCCGCGGTCAGGTCGATCCGAGCGATGGTTGGCCCGGGTTGCGGTGCGTCCTGAACGAAAAGGAGCACGCCATCAGCCCGCACCGGAGATGAGGCAAAGCCCCAGGCAAGCAACAGGCTGACGATCGAAGCCAGCATACGGCGGTAAGCGTTCTTCATGACAAACCCTGGTGTTTTGGGAGAGCCCGCGCGCATCGGGCAGGTGGGACGGAGCATCTTGTGACCGCGCCGCGTGGGAGATGCGCAACCGCCCGCACATGGCAGCGGCTACGCCCATTCTAGCCCCGGGAGCCATTGAGTGAAAGAGACTGGTGAGAAGACGAGGCTCCTGCCGTGTGTGGCAAGATTTTCTGGCGAATGCAGGAGGGTAATCTTGCGCAGGTTAGACTGCCTGCGGCGAAGTGCTTCCCCACCGGGGTGAGCCCGGAGGTGAGAGCATTGTGCGTCCGGCGCTAGTGTAAACCGCAGCTTGAATGCGTTGGAACACCTGAGCCAAGCGTGCTAGAAAAACTTGCCGCACACGCTCCTGCCAAGCCGCCGGAGTAACCGTTCACGGGGGGA
Source organism: uncultured Planctomycetaceae bacterium (assembly GCA_964487655.1). Lineage (GTDB taxonomy): Bacteria > Planctomycetota > Planctomycetia > Pirellulales > Thermoguttaceae > PWXP01. The sequence continues at coordinate 5,474 of CAZASB010000193.1, read as the reverse complement.
CTGTCCCCTTCGCATACAGCGGCGAAAACTGCCTGCGCCGCCCCGTGAACGGTTACGAACTCCGGAACCCCACCGTTCGAGTGACATCTCCCGACCGAACCACGCCCGTCCGTCACCAACGCGGCATACCTGCCCGCAGCGGATCGGGCACCTTCGGCTCCATGGCCCAGCGACGAACCGGCTGTAGCTCCGGCGCCACGGGACTGTGATATTGCAAGGATAGCGGCGCGTTTTCGGGCAGGTCCGTATCGGGCTTGGCCACGACGAGCACCACGCCATCGGTCCACCGCTTGGCAAACTCCTGAAACGACATCCGCACCTGGCCTTGCGATGGGTCGGCCAGAAAGACCCGGTCCTTCAGCACGCCCCGAAACACAACAAAGTGCTTATATTCGCCTTGTATCGTGCGAACGATCACCGGGGCCTTTAATTCGGCCATTTCGGCCAAGGTCCGCCGGCCCATGGTGGCCTGGTAGCCGGCAGCCACGGCAACGTTTTTCAGGTCGGTCAGAGAGAGGCCGTTTTCGGTTCGTTCCTTGACCTCCTCGAGCGTGAGGATCGACAGCACGCCCAAAAGGACGCCGTCTTCGGTGGCTGAATCGCCCCAGTAGTAACGAATGAGCGTGGCCAAAGCCGCGGCCCCGCACGAGTAATCGTACTGCTGTATGACCACGTGCCGTTCCCGCATCGCTTTCCAGTTCCAGACGTACGCCTGGACGTTGTGGTCGGGCGTGCGCACCGGCGGGCCCCACGAGCGCTGACCCGACGACTGCGCGGCAGCGCCGGTTGCCATCGCGCCGAGAAGCAGGATTGTCGCTAGGATGATTCGCACCGGACGGCCCTCCATCAGAAGCTTTGGGTTAGGATGACACCGAAATCGGCATCGGTGGCGTCGTCGGTAAGACCGAAGCGGACGAACGGTTCGACCACGCGATTTTGCGAGGTAATGGTCGTTAGGGCCATGCGGATGCTCATCGGTTCTTGGTCGCTGCCCGGCAGATAGGTCTGGTTGTACTTTGTTTCCGTCACGTACTGACCGATGAATGCCGTACTGACGGTAATTCGATCATTGATGGCGAAGCCCACGCCCAAGTTGTAAGTGATCTGTTCGCCCGGCGCGATTTCAAAGCCGAGATAATCTCGCTCGAACAGATGTCGGTAGCCCACGCCCCAGAATACGACAACCGGGTCGTAGCTTCGGATCCATAGCAGACTGGCATCAATGGACCAGAATCCGTCGCCCATCGCGGCCGTGGCCACTTGGTCCTCGAAGGGATGCTTTCCGGTCGGCGCCGTGATGCCAATCGTGCCGATCAGGTCGGCGCGTTGGCCTTGGCCGTCGCGCAAGAGGAGGTTCACGCCGGCGTTGACGTCGGCAATGTTGAACGTCTCGTCGGTCGCTTCGCCGAAGGGGCTCGCATACTCGGCTTGCGTCCAGCCGATCGGCGCTCGTACGAATGCCTGAACCCGGGGCGCAATGCCCAGCCGGGCGGCGAAGGGAATCAAAAGACGCCTGTCGCGCAGCTCTTGTTCGAAAACCACGACCTCTTGATTCACCAGCGCAAGCCCCGGAGCGGTCATCTTCTGCAGGACATACTCGGCGCCCCAGTCGAACTGAATTTGTCCAGGCTGCAACAGCACCGTTACCGAGCGTAAGAATACGCGGCTCGTGTCGGCCGGCGCCTGGCCGATTGGTTCTCCGGGCGGTTGGTCTTCCTGGCCGGGTTGATAGGAATTGAGGTTTCGCGAAAAGCTGGCCAAGTGGACCGGATTCTCGGCGGGCGCGACGAGCATCTCGTCCGGCTCGCGAGCCAGGCCGCTGAAGTATCCTGGCGATGGGGCGCTTTGCGCGGATTGCCTTGGCGACACGCTCGATGCCGGTTCGGCGCCCGGTGGCTGGTTCCAGGCAGGCGGAACCTCGTTCAGTTCCGGCGGGCTATACAGGGACCGCGTTTCTTCCGCTCGGACCAAGTCCGCGGCGCCTATCAGCACGACGGCGAAAATCGCCACTGTGCGCAATCCGATGACTCGGCGGCCGAATGACCGGGTTGTCGTTGGCAACTTATATTGCATGGCCGTAATCCCTCCATGGAAACAGGCATACCCTGCGGATGTGTTCGTTAACGACGGAAACCGACGGCCCAGGCAATGCCGCAAAGATCGGCATCCGAGCCTAGTGAGCCGGTCGCCATTTGTACGGTACTGGTGGGAGTGATGATTTCCTGTTCCATCAGCAGCGGTGTCTGGTTGGCCGCCCGCCAGAATTGATACTCGAAGACGACGTGCGTGAATACTTCGGCGTTCAGGCGTCGCAACTGGCCGGACCACTCAAGACCGACTTGCAACTCGCCAATCCATAACATGCCCGTCTCATCCACCTCGGCCGTTTGCATTGCTAGCACGTTTTCGCCCAAATAGCCCTGAAAGCCGCGCGAGCTTACATCGCCCCAAAGCGTGGAGCCGCGAGCGTTGCACACCACGGCAAGGCCCCAATCGCCTACCGGCCGACGCCCCTCCCAGCCAAAGGTCAACCCAACGCCGCTAGCAATGGTTCGCGAACCGAACCATGCCGTGTCGCGGTCGATGATAACCGGCGGGTCCGCGGCAGTCGCTTCGACCAAACTAACGTCCATCGATGCGCGCTGATCGAACTCGGCCCATCGACCGCCGAAAAACAGGTCGCCGCGCCACTCCCCTAGGCCGAAACATCGCGTCACCTCTAGGTCAGCCGTCTTGGCCGAAAGGAATTGATTCGCCGAGACAAAGGTGAACTGAGTGTCTGTCTGCCCGATTCCGGTACGCGACGTGTCGGCGTCGAAAAGCCAATACCGGCCGCGCATGCCCCAAAGCTCTCCGCGACGCCCAAGCCAAACACGGGGCGCGCCCTCGAGATTGTCAAAGTCGGTCAAGTCCGTTAGGCCAACCTGCGATATGCCCCCGCCCCCGACGCTTTTCCCGAAGACCATCGGCCCGGAACTGACCTTGTACGGGTTGAGGAATGTTGCCTCGACCCCCGTGTACCATCCGTGGACCGGGTCGGCCGCCATCGCCGACTGGAAAGCGCTGGATGTCGAATGCGAACTCTCGGCGGCCGTCGGACCGACCAACGGCCCGATCAGTAGGCACGCCGCCACGAGAAGTAGCCTGACGCTCAGAAGTAGCCTAACGCTCATTTGTCTTACCTCCGACGTTTTCTTCGGAATGGCGCGCTTATCAGCAAGCGCTAACCCTCGTTCTGAATATGCAACTGGTTGTACACACTACCCTCGCGGGTGGCCACAAATAGGAATCGGCAGGAAAGGTCGATACAACGTGAAAGTTTTGCTCTTGACCGAACAACCGTTGAGAACACCAGACTCTTTTTCATCAAACCAGCCGCTACAAGCAGAATAGTCTGCCGCGTCGACGCGGCAGATGCGGTAACCGTTCACAGGGGGACTGTCCCCTTCGCATCGAGCGGAGAAAGCTGCCTGCGCCGCCCTGTGAACGGTTACCAGATGCGATACGCCGCGCCTGCCGGCAAGAATGTCCGGCCGCTTTTGCGAGGCAAGTGCATTCCGCCGTGTACGCAAACTAAAGTGTCCAACCACTTTTTCAAGCCACGAATAGGAGCTGTTTGGGCTTCTACCCCTTCGTTTGGAGAAAAAACCGAGGAGAAATATCGCTAGATCGGGGGGCAAAACTGCTGTCGGTATTGTCTAGTGCGTAATCGGAATGGAAATCGCGATTCACCGGCCACGTTTTTTTGATGATTCTATTGTCTTCCCAAAAGGGCCGTTTAAGATGATTTATGACGGCTGTAACAGTGAATAAAGTTGTGACGGTTGCAGCGGGTGAGCAGGCGTAAGAAACGACTTGCCGTTGAAACGGCGGTTGGCCGTGTTGGAGTCCCGGCTTCAGCCGGTTGGAACAAGGAAAGGGATGGATCGAAACAGCACAACTTGGTCTTTACCACCGTCTTTACCACTTGGAGGATTTCCATGAGAGTATTTCTAGCATCGTTGGTCATTGGCTTTGCTGCCAGTTTGTTGATGGTCGGGGAGGCGTCGGCGGCCGACACCGCGGCCCCGTCGCGTCCTGTCGCGGACGGCACGCTGGCCCGGATGGGAATGGGCGGTATGGAAACCGTTTCAGACCATGAAGGCCACGACATTCGCGGCCAGGGTCGCCTGAGCTTCCGAACACTGAACTTCACATTCATTTGGGGCAAACCGGTCGAGGTTCGCCAAGTGATCCTGATCGGGTCGAACGGCTCGCTGGCCCGACCCATTGCCGTTTCCTACAACTACTCGCGCGTTTGGTAGTCGGTTTTGAAGGGGCCGCGGCGCGAGTAGCCGAACTCGAGGTTGGAGTTGATGCGTGGGCAGTCATCACCGCGAGTGCCTATGCTTTTGTCAGCCGGAGCGGTGGAGCGGTTCGCCGCTGGATCTGCTTGACGTGGATCCTTGTCAACCAGGAATCAGAGGGGCGGAAAGAACGGCGAAATGATTTCGCCGGCGGAAGCGGCAGGACGACCGTGCCGAGTGAGTGAATCACGAGTGTTTCAACTTACACCTAGGTTTCAACGAAGGAGTTTACTATGAGATTGCTTACTGTGATTCTTGCCGTCGTTGCCCTTGCCGTTGCCGGCACAACGATGGCCGCCGACGTGTCCTCCAGCACGCTCGGCCAAATGGGCATCCAAGGGATGCAAACCGTCAGCGATGCCCAAGGCATGGCGATTCGAGGAAAGGCGTCCCAGACAAACTTTGAAAACATGCACAGGGTTGTGCAGCTTTTCAAGCTCCAGGACAACCTGACCAAGGCTACCCCGACGACATTTAGCGCGTTGGCGGGTGCCGTCCAGTCCAACCAAGCCAAGGTTGTCGGTGGTGAGTACACGGGTGGCGGTGGCGACTACCAGGCCACTTGGGTTCAGTTGCGATACGCCCAAACCAACGAGATCAACGATAAGGGGGTTGGTCAGCCGGCGGTGCAAGCCATCGGGCAGGGCAACGAGATTAAGGTCAAGACAAACGACTACGCCGTGTCTAGCACGGCAACACCTGGACCTGCGATCAGTGTAGGCCAGACGAATACGGTTAAGTCTGGGTTCTCCGGCATCGTCGTTGGCGGTGGACTGACGCAATGGAACTCGTTCGACGCGCGAGGCTTCGGGCCTGGCAATGCCGCGTTTGCAAATCAGGCCAACACGTCAACGTTCACGCGCGCCAACATAAGTGGTGTACAGCAGAACCGGACGATCGTCCGTTAGGCGAGCGCCTTCGTTCCCACTCCGACTGACAATCAAGGCCTCGCAGTCTTCCGGCTGCGGGGCCTTTGGTTTTCTTGCAACTGCAAAGGCGAAGTGTTGCCCGGTTCATAACGCGCGCATCCGCCTCTTCCCCGCCGGGCTTGCCCCGGGCTGTCAAAAAGTTACCCCTGGAAACCATACGCACCACCCCATATCCCCGTTTATTCCCGGTTTGTTCCGC
>CAZASB010000192.1:0-9340 GCA_964487655.1 uncultured Planctomycetaceae bacterium | reverse complement strand
CGGCGTTGCCGCCGGTGCGGGCGTCGAAGCTGGTAATGCTGGCAACCATGCCGCGAACCTCGTACCCGTGCTCGATGCGGAGCACGCTATCGTCGATCGCCGACCCCTGCGGCAGCGTCACCCTGTCGGCCGTCTGCCGCCCCACCCCGTCAAACGCATACTCGTGGACCGTCTCGTTTTGGTCTTCGTCCAGATGGCGTGCCCGAGCCGGTTGTACTTGTATTCTACCCGGTCGTAAATGCCATCGCTACCATCCTCGAACAACGGCAAGACACACTCATTCCCATCGCGATTGGGTAAAGACTCCCGACCTGGCGTGTTCAGTTTGTTCGATTTTGCCGGAAATTGGTCTCTCCCTGCATGCTTGGTGTTTCTGATAATCCGTAGGAGAAGTAGGGAAGACAAGCCCAGCGGGGAAGGATTGGGAATGTACGCGTGTTGCTGTAGCTGACCAGTCATCTGTCCATCGGGGCGAGCCCGACGGGGAATCGCACGGATGCGGCTCCAATAAGAACCTCACTGTTCTACGTTTCCTATCCGCCTGATGGTTCCCATTTCCGCACCCGATGCCCGTGCCTTCCGATGACGGAAACAGGCCTGGACACCGGCGTGCCTAAACCGGTAGCATCGCAGCCCGTCCGAGGCGCTGGATTTCTCGCACCAAGCCATAGTTATTTTGGATGGTTTGATAATCAGTCTCATGGGTGGTAAATGCACAGCATCCTTATCTTCCTCGCTCTCGCTGGCGCGCCGACCGAACGGCCCGACGTCGCCGTGGTGGTGTCTCCTCCACTGCGAGAGGCGATGGAGCCGTGGATCCGCTACCGGCAGGGGCAGGGGCACGAAGTGGCCCTGGTGGCGGGCAATCGATCGGTACCCGCGATTTGCGAGGACTTGCGTGCCATCGCCCAAGGGGGTCGGCTCCGGTACGTGGTGCTGGTGGGCGATGCCGATCCGGCCATGTACACCGACCCCGAAGTGCTTGCTCGGTGCGTACCGACCGGTTATGCGGAGGCGAAGGTCAATGTGCTCTGGGGATCGGAGCCGCATATTGCCACCGACAACCCGTATGGCGACCTGACCGGCGACGGCGTGCCCGAACTGGCCGTTGGTCGACTTCCGGCCGACTCTCCGTCGGAACTCCAGCGGATCATCGCCAAGACGCTGGCCTACGAGCGGTCGGCCAACTTTGGGGCTTGGCGGCGGCAGGTGAACGTGGTCGCGGGCGTGGGCGGGTTCGGCTGGCTGGCCGATTCGGTGCTCGAGTCGGCGGCCCGGTACTTCCTTACGCAGAAAGTGCCTGCCGAGTACGCCGTGTCCATCACCCACGCAAGTTGGCGCAGCCCCTTCAGTCCCGATCCACGGCAGTTCCACGATACGACGCTGCGCCGCTTGAACGAAGGTTCGCTGTTTTGGGTGTACATTGGGCACGGATATCCCTATGGGCTGGACGAGGTGCAAACCCCTGGCGGAACGTTTCATATCCTGGCCAACGACGACGCCGAGAAACTGGCCGGCGCCCATGCCCCGCCCATCGCCCTGTTCCTGGCCTGCTATACGGGCGCCATCGACGCCTGGGAGGATTGCCTTGCCGAACGCATGTTGGCCCAGGTGGGCGGACCGGTTGCCGTCGTGGCCGGATCGCGCGTGACCATGCCGTATGGGCTGACCATGCTGTCAACCGGACTGATTGACGAGTGCTTCCACCGGCAGGCGACTACGTTGGGCGAGGCGCTGCTTGCAGCCAAGCAGCGCATGATGGCCAAGCCCGACCCGGCCGACGCCCAGCGCGCCATGGTCGACGCCGTTGCCCGCGCGATCAGTCCCGCGCCGAATCAACTGGCCGAGGAACGCGCCGAACACGTCTTGCTGATGAACTTGCTGGGCGATCCCCTGCTCCGGCTGAGGTTTCCGAAGCCGGTCGAATTGCACGTGACCGACTGCGTTCATGCCGGCGATCGGTTACGCGTGGAGGGCATCTCGCCGGTCGATGGCGAGGGGAAGGTCGAGTTGGTGGTTGCCCGCGGGCGATTGGCCTTTCCGACCCCCGTGCGCCGCGCGTTTCCCGAAACGTCTGAAGGGCTGAGCGAGTTGCAGGAAACCTACGAGCGGGCCAACGACGGTCGCCTGGCGGTCGTTCCGCTGGTTACGCGGGCCGGGCGGTTTTCGGTGGAACTGCCCGTGCCGCCGGCCGCCGCGGGCGCGTGCCACGTGCGAGTGTACCTGGCCGGCAACAAGGATTTCGCCGCCGGAGCGAGCGAAGTGACCGTTGGGCCCATCAGCGAAGCACGCCGCTCGCCGGACACGGCGGCCCGGTAGACCGAATAATTCAGTATAATGCAGGTTGTGCGTCCCAGCATACCAAGTTGGCTCATCTCCATGCTGCTGCACATGGCGTTGCTCATTGTGCTGGCGCTGGGCTTGCGCGCGAACTCGCCGCAAGGGGCCGCGTCGGAACGGACCGCCGAGGTGGGCATCGTACTGCGGCACTCGGAGGCAGGCGAGGAGTTCTTCGAGAGCGAGCAGGACGGCGCGGAGTCACCCCAGGCGAGCATGGCCGAGGCCACCGGCGGCGGGAGCATGGACGACCTGCTGAGCGAAACGCCCGCAGTCGATCCGACCACCGCGCTTCCGGAGGGCTTCGCCCGTTTGGGTCCGGGCGACCTGGAGAGCGGTGGCGTTGACTCTGCCCAGGGGGCCGCCGAGGGGCCCGGTCGCGGGCCGCCTGCCATCGGAGGCAAGGCACGAACCCAGGTGTTCGGCGTCGAGGGCGAGGGGTACAAGTTCGTCTACCTATTCGACCGGTCGGGTAGCATGGGCGGCACGGGTAACAGTGCGTTGGCCGTGGCCAAGGCGCAGTTGCTTGAGAGTCTCAACAGTCTCGAACGAAGCCACCAGTTCCAGGTCATTTTTTACAATCAGCATCCGCTGGCCTTCAATCCGACGGGCGAGGGGAGCCGACTCCTCTATGCCACGGACCGGAACAAGGAGCTGGCCGCGCGGTTCGTACGTGGCATTACGGCCGACGGCGGCACGCATCACGAAGATGCCCTACTGGCCGCCGTCGCCTTGCGGCCCGACGTGATCTTCTTCCTGACCGATGCCGACGAGCCGCGACTGTGGCCCAGCCAGCTTGAACGACTCCGCCGTCGCGCCGCCGGCATTATCATCAACGCCATCGAGTTCGGCTTCGGCCCGCAACAGAATGCGAGGAACTTCCTGGTCCAGCTTGCCCAGCAGAACGGCGGCCAGCATACATACATCGACGTCTCCAAGTTCACGGGCAAGCCATGAAACCACTGCACAATAGTAACGTGAAAGGTCGTGGCACTCCCTGGTGGGTCTTCGCAAGCTATGCCGGCGTACTTCACGGGGCAGGCGCTCGAGGCAAGCCCGCGCGGCGACCGACGGCCCAATCTGCACTTCGCTTGCTCTACCCACCCTACATACTGGTCCTGACGGCGCTGCTTGCAACTCCGCTTGCTGCACAAGATACGGTCATCCTTCGCGGCAAGACCGGAGGCGAAACGCGGGTGACGGGCCAGATTCTCGACTACACCGGTCGCGAACTGACCATCGAGTTGCCCGGCGGCACGACACAACGCTTTCCGGCCGACCAAGTCGTACAAGTGCAAACGCATCGCACGGCCGAGCAGACGCGAGGCGACGAGCTATTCGAGCGAGACGAGTTCGCGACCGCGCTGACCATGTACCGCGCGGCCATCGATGCCGAGCAGCGACGCTGGGCGCGACGCGGCATCCTGGCGCGGGCGGTCCGTTGTTACGACGCGATGGGCCGCCCAGTCGAGGCCGGCGCGTTCTTCCTGCTGCTGATTGGCGATGACCCGAGCACGCGGGACTTCGACTGTATTCCGCTCGGCTGGGTTCCGGGTCAGGTGGACGCGGCCCTAGAGCAGGCCGCGCGGACATGGCTCAACTCGGATCGGCCCGCCGCCGTCCTGCTGGGCGCGAGCCATCTGCTAAGCGCCTCGCTCCGGCCGCAAGCGATTGCGAAGCTGGGCGAGCTGCGCGGCAACGCCGATCCGCGCGTTGCCCGCCTGGCCGAGGCGCAGCTCTGGCGCGTCACCGGCATGAAATCGACCCCGGCCGAGCGGGCCGGCTGGTTGCGAGCCATCGAGGCGATGCCGGAATCCTTGCAGGCGGGCCCCTATTTCGCCCTTGGGCTGGCACGGGCCCAAGCGGGAGAATACGAGCAAGCGGCCGTCAGTTTGCTACGGGTTGCCATCGTGTATCCCCAACATCGCGTGCTCGCCGCGCGTGCTACCCTGGAAGCCGCCCTCGCGATGGAGCGACTCGGCCGAGCCGATCATGCCGCGCGGCTCTACGAGGAACTCGTGCGCGAGTTTAAGGATCAACCCCGCATCGTCGCTGAAGCCCAAGCGAGATTAGAGACCAAACCATAGCGACTAATACCGAATGAGAGCGCCCATGCTTGCCAGAATGCTGATCTGTCTTCTGCTGTTCTCCCTCGCCGCGCCTGCCGTGGCGCAAGACGCCGCAACGCCGCCCGCCACATCGGCGCCGGCCGCATCGGCTGAAGATCCTGCTGCTGCTGCGGGCTCAAGTGGCGACTCACTGTGGGATATCCTGGCGGCCGGCGGCGTGGTAGGCATGTTCATCTTGCTGCTGTCGCTGGCGGCCGTGGCTCTGGTGGTCGAGCACCTGATGACGCTGCGCGAGTCGGTCCTCATGCCGCCGGGACTGGCCGACGACGTGTTCCAACTGCTTTCGGCGGGCAAGCCGGCCCTGGCGATGGAGCGGTGCCGGCAGCAGCCGAGTTTCCTGGCCTTCGTGCTCGATGCAGGCTTGACCGAGTCGGAAGATGGCTGGCCCGCGGCGGAGAAGGCGATGGAAGACGCCATGGCCGACCAGTCGGCGCGCCTGTTCCGCAAGATCGAGTACTTGTCGCTTATCGGCAACATTGCGCCCATGCTTGGGCTGTTGGGGACGGTGGTGGGCATGATCTTTGCCTTCCGCGAGGTGGCCAACACGCAGGGAGCGGCCCGGGCTGCCGACCTGGCCGAGGGGATCTACCTGGCCCTGGTCACCACGGTGGAAGGGCTGATCGTGGCCATTCCGGCACTCGGTGCATTTGCCATCTTCCGCAACCGGGTGGATCAACTCGTGGCCGAGGCGGCCTACGTGGCCCAGCACGTATTCCGGCCGCTGAAGCGTCAGGAGATGGGCTCGCGTCGAACGAAAACGCCGCCGGCGCCGCCCGCCGCGCCGCCCGCCGCGCCGCCCGCCGCGCCGCCCGCCGGAGCCCGATGATGCGAGTGCCAAATAATCTGACGCGAAGCAGCCCAGGCTTCAACATGACGCCGATGATCGACGTGGTGTTCCTGCTGATCATCTTCTTCCTCGTTTCGAGCCACCTGGCCCGGCAAGAGGTGGAGATGGAGCTGAACCTTCCCGACGCGCGAACCGGGCAGGACACCGATCCGACCGAACTCGGGCGGCGCATCGTGGTGAACGTGCTGCCCGAGGGCAGTATGGTCGTGGGCGGCCGCTCGCTCGACGCGGACGCCTTGGGCGAAATGATCGCCTATGAAAGCCGCCGCGGGCGCGTGCCCGGTGAGCCGCTCGAAGTGCGCATCCGAAGCGACCGGCAAGCGCCGTATCGCACGGTCGAGCCCATCATGCGCGCCTGTGCCCGGGCTGGCGTTTGGCGGGTGACCTTTGCCGTGGTGGGAGACTAGCCATGCGAGCCACCTTTCGACATACGGGCCGACGTGGCGACCTGACGCTCTCCATGGCGCCGATGATTGACGTCATTTTTCTACTGCTGATCTTCTTCGTATGCACGGCCAGCTTCCGCCCGCCCGAGCAGAGCCTGCCCACGCAAGTATCGCTTCCCGGCTCCGAGCCGGTCGATACGCCGCCGGACGAGGAGTTTGAAGACCTCGACGACCTGGTTGTAAAATTGCTCTGGCGCGACGCGCGGCCCGCGTGGGAATTGAACAGCCGGCAGTACGGCTCCCTGGGCGAGGTTCGCACCGTGTTGGAAGCCGCCCAGCGCGTGCAGCCGGGCCTGCCGGTCATCCTGAACGTGCAGCCGGAGGCGCCCATGAGCCACGTGATTGACATCTACGACCTGTGCCGCCTGGTTGGCCTGGCGCGAGTACAGTTCGCGGCGTCGGCCGAATAACACGAGACAATTCACCTTGCCAAGGATACGCGAAAAACTCGAAAGGCGTTCCGTCCCGACCGCTTCCGTCTTGCTCGCTGTCGCCTGCGCGGCGATTGTGGCGGCGTGCGCTCTCGTCGTGTCGGCCGAGGAGCCTTCGGCGGATGCCCGATTCCTTGCCGGACTACGTGGGCGGCGGCTCGATGAACTGGCCGAACGCTACTGCGAGGATCAGCTTGGCCGCGACGACCTCGCCCCATTGCGGCGTGCCGATCTGACCATCGAGCTAGCGCGAACGCTGGCGGAACATGCCGCCGGTTCGGAGGCGGAGGCCCGCGAGGAACTATGGCGGCAGGCCGTCGCCGCCACTGAGCGGTTTGCCCGCGACTATCCCGACAACCCACGCCTGCCGTTGGTCCGGCTGCAGGGGGCGCTGACGCTCCTGGCCCGGGGCGAACTCGCGCGGCGGGAAGGTCAACTCGTCGCGGCCGGCGAGTCGCGATTCGAGGAAGCGCGCGTACAGCTTCGCGCCGCGATTGATCAGCTTCAGAAGCTTGCCGCCGACTTGGAACCCATGCGCCGCGAACAAAGCTTGCAACCCCGGGCAGATTCGGAACTTCTTTCGGCCCACCAGTTGGCCACCCTGGTCAAGCGGATCGAGTACGAGCTTGCCCTGGCGCGGCGCAACCAGGCGGAAAGCTATCCGGCCGAAAGCGCCGATCGGGTGAACTCGCTTACGGAGGCCGTGCGCCTACTGACACCGCTGGTACGGCTCGACTCGGACGATCCGATCTGCTGGCCGAGCCGAATCGACCTGGTTTCGGCGTACCGGCTCCTGAGCGATTGGGTGACGGCGCGGCAGATCTTGGCGGCCATCGCCCAACAGAACCCACCGTCGTCGGTTGTGCTGCTCGCCCGCGCGGAGCGCATCCGCTTGGCGCTGGCCGAGGGGCATTTACCCGAGGCGCTTGCCGCTGCGGCCGAAGGGCGGGAACTGGCCGGCGAGGGATCGCCGCAACTCGACCTGGCCCGGCTCGAAGCGTTCCTGGCCGCGTGGCGCAAGGCGTTGAGCCAGCAGAACGAGACCGACGCGCGCAAGTGGCGAGATCAGGCCACGCTCGCCTCGCGCCTGATCGAGCAGGTGTACGGCCCATACTGGCGGTACCTGGCCGGCATGATGCTGGCCGACCAGGTTCATGCCGCGGCCGACGGTTCGGGCAATGCGAGGCTGATGATCGAAGCCGCCGACGATCTATATCGGGGCGGGCGCGTGGACGATGCCCTGGTCGGCTACGATCGCGCGGCGGCTCTGGCCGTTCGGCAAGGCGAACGGACGACCGCCTTCGACGCGGGATACAAGGCGGCGGCCATCGAGCATGCGCGCAATCGTCACACTGACGCCTTGCGCCGCTTTCGCGAACTGGCCGTAAGCAACCTTGCAAACGCCCGGGCCGCGGAAGCGCACGTGCTGGCCGTGCATCATGCGGCGCAACTTGCCCGCGACGGAAACGCCGACTCGCTCGATGCCTATGCGGCCCTGCTGGCCGAACATCTCGAACGCTGGCCGGCCGGCCCGACCGCCGATGAAACGCGACTGCGCCTCGGACGAATTGAAGAGCATCGCAGGCAGTGGCAACCGGCCATTGCCACGTACCGGGGCATTTCGCCCGACTACGCGGAGTATCCCCGCGTGCTGGACGCCTTGGCCCGCTGCTATCGCGAGTGGCTCGGGCAGCTTCAGGCCGAGGGGAAGCCCACCAGCGACACGGCCCGAGACGCCGCCGCGTGGTTCGAGTCGCTCGTCTTGCAGCCCGACGGTACGCTGCCGCAAACGTGGACGCTTGCCAAGCGCACCGCGGCGCTTGCGGCCGCCGAACTCCGTCTGACGCACACCGACGACGGTTTTGCCCGCGCGGCCGCGCTGCTGCGCGCGGCGCTGGCCCAGCGGGGCGATGCCTCGCCCGAGTGGACTAGCGCGGCCGAGTCGCTGCTGGTCTTCGCACTGGCCGGCGAAGGGCGCCGGCAGGAAGCGGCCGAAACGCTCGCCCGCCTGTCGGGCGGCCCGCCCGCGCAACTGCTCGGCACGCTCGACGGCCTGGCCCGCGCCGGCCGGCGGGCGGCGCCCGACGTTCGCCGCGAGTTGGCCGAGCTTCAACTGCAAACGATCGCACTGATCCAATCGCGATGGAACGATCTTCACGCCGGGCAGCAGCATCGCGTCGGCCGGTTGCATGCGCAAGCGCTGGCTGACGCCGGCCGCGCGGCCGAGGCCCTGGCCACCTACGCCGAGTTGGCTCGGGCGCATCCGGACGACGCCGCGATTCAGGAGTCGTACGCCGCCCTATTGTCCGAGCAGTCGGACGCCGAGTCGCAACGGCTGGCCCTTGCCCGCTGGCGGACCATCGAGAAGCGCACGCCGCCGAATACCGAGCCATGGTACCGCGCCAAGTACGAGATCGCCCAGCTTCACCTTCGCCAAGGCCGAGCCGACCAGGCCGCGAAGATGATCGACCTCTTGGAGCTGTTGCATCCCGAGATGGGCGGCCCCGCCATGAAGGCCCGCTTCCACTCCCTCCGCGCCCGCTGCCGATAGCGTGGCACGACTCTCCGAATCGTGGGGGACGAATATCTCGCCTGGCAGAGGGGGTGCGTATTGCTTTGGAGACGTGAATGTGTAAGATTAAACGAAACCGTGGGGCCAAGGAACGAACGGTTGTTTGCGCGCAAGCTCAATCAGTACACAAAAACGAAGACCAAGGAGTAGCCTGGTGATGAGACATGTTGCCAACGGAACACGGCTGGTTGTGGGGACGGTTCTGTTGACGTTGCTGGGGTGCGCCCCGGCAAAGGATGCGCCGGTTAAAGACGCTCCGCGCGCCACGAGCCCGGAAGCGGCGCCGGACGTGGACGTGGAAGTCGAGTTGGGTGAGCCGGCCGCGAGTGATTCGGCCGTTCCGTCCGCTCCGGCAACAATACCCGACGCGCCGGCGCCGGTCGAGGAATCGCAACCGGCCGCATCGCCTGGCGCCGAGCCGATCGCGGAACCGCCGACCGTGGAACGACCGGCTGCGGAACCGCCGATCCAAGATGTCTCCGAAGCCTCGGGCCCGTATTGGCCTGCGTTTCAGGGCCCGCGTGGCGACAACATCTCGACGGAAACGGGCCTTCTTCGTCAGTGGCCCGACGGCGGCC
>CAZASB010000191.1:0-9343 GCA_964487655.1 uncultured Planctomycetaceae bacterium | reverse complement strand
CCCCTTCGCATACAGCGGCGAAAACTGCCTGCGCCGCCCCGTGAACGGTTACGCCTCGCCAAATAGTCATCGCTTCTCCTGAATATTCGAGGTCGTTGCCACGTGCGTATTGTCAGCCGGAACAGCCAAGACGGACGGGGTTCCAGGCAGCTAGCCCCACCTCGGGGGTGGTGTTTGTCACACGCAAGCGATTATGACCGCTATTATTCGCAAATCGCCCCGCTGCGTAAAGCTCGGCTTCTTGACCGGCATCGCTCCTGCCCGATAATGGTGGCTTGAGGGCGGGGGTACCGTAAGCTGGGCGAGCGGCTGGCATCTTTGCCTCTACTACTGTCTATTGCGTTACCGAACCTATCCATATCTCCCAGGCTGTCTTGATGGCAACTCTCCATTATGGCGAGCACGCTCATGTTGAACTGAATGCGGTTGATGGACTTTCAGCCGTCACGCTGGGGGTGCCGCGTGGCGAGCCTGTGGCCGATCTGTCGGCTGCCGTGGCGGCCGCCATCGACGAGCCGCTGGGGTTCCCGCCGCTTGGGCAGGCGACAACGCCGGGCGACCGCGTCGTTCTGGCGATTGCGCCCGAACTTCCCTGGGCTGCCGAGGTTGTTGCGGCGGTCGTTGGCAAGCTGGTGGAGGCAGGCGTCCATCCGGACGGCATCTCGGTGCTGACCACGGAGAGGTTGCTCGGCGGCGTCGAAGATGATCCATGCCGGCTCATTGCACCGCAGTATCGCGAACAGACTGACCAACATGTCCACGATTCGGCGAATCTCGTCGACCTTGCCTATCTTGCCGCTACCGAGGCGGGCCATCCGATTATGGTCAGCCGTGTCTTGCACGAGGCCGATCTGGTGATCCCGATCGGATGCCTGCTCGACGCAAGTTTCGTGGGATATTTCGGCATCCACACCGGCATTTACCCTGCCTTTGCGGATGCCGACGCCTTGGTTCGCTTCCGGTCGCTCGGCTCGTTGGGTCACGGTAAAGACCACAAGCAGGGCTTGATCGATGAAGTACACGAGGTCGCGTGGCTTTTAGGGATCAGTTTCTCGATTCAACTCCTTCCGGCCGACGGTTTCCGCGTGCTTGAAGTGATTGCAGGTCATACGGATGTTGTTCGGCAACAAGCCCAAGAGCGGTATACGGCAGCATGGCGGCAACCCAGCGCCGTACGGCCGGCAAGCCTTGTCGTCGCGGGGATTGTCGGCAAGCCTGTCATACAAACGTGGCAGAGCCTCGGCCGCGCGTTGGAGACGGCCGGCCGACTCGTGGACGAAGGGGGCGCGGTGGCGGTTTGCTGCGAGTTGGCAGGTGTTCCAGGCCCTGGCGTGCAACGCATGGTGGGTGCCGCGTCGCGACGGGCGGCGCTGAGCAGAATCCGCAAGGAACGCCCGATCGATGCCCTGCCCGCTGCTCAGATTGCTGAGGCACTCGACCGTTTCACCGTCTATCTCCTCAGCAACTTGGAGCCCGAGCTTGTTGAAGACCTCGACATGGTCCCGATTGCCTCGCCTTCGGAACTCATTCGTCTTGCCAGCCGGCACAAATCTTGCACCCTGCTGGCGAATGCGTCGCTGGCCGTCCTTGAACCGTGAGCCCTGCAATGCCCGACACAAAACGAACGATCGAAGACAATCTCGCCCGAGTGCGTCAAGCGATTGCCGAGGCGGCCAGTCGCGCCGGACGCCGGCCGGACGAGATTCAGCTTATCGGCGTGACGAAGTACGTGAACACCGAGGCGACGCGGGCACTATTCGAGGCCGGGCTGCGCAGTCTGGCCGAAAGCCGGCCCCAGCAGTTGTGGGATAAGGCGGAGGCACTGGCCGACCTGCCCATCCGCTGGCACCAAATTGGCCATCTTCAACGCAACAAGGTGCATCGTACGCTGCCGATTATCGCTCTGATCGAGTCGGTCGACAGCGTTCGTCTTGCGAGGGCGATTGAGGAAGCCGCAGCCGAATTAGGCCGGCGCGTGCCCGTGCTCTTGGAGGTGAATATTTCGGGGGAGGAAGCCAAGCATGGGTTCTCGCCGTCGGAAATGGAAGCGGCCTTTGCATCGCTAGCCGCCATGGAGCGTCTTGAAGTGCGCGGCCTGATGGGCATGGCGGGACTCGACGGCGATTTGGCCGACGCTCGGCGCGAGTTCGCCGCCCTTCGCACGCTTCGAGATCGGCTCCAGGCGGTCGCGCCGGAGGGCATGCGCTTGGAAGAGCTTTCCATGGGCATGAGCGCCGACTTCGAAGTGGCCATCGAGGAGGGGGCGACCCTCGTCCGCGTTGGCAGCGCGCTGTTTGAAGGGGTGCCGCGCTGATGGAACTTCGACCCCATGCCGAAGG
Organism: uncultured Planctomycetaceae bacterium; assembly: GCA_964487655.1. Taxonomy (GTDB): domain Bacteria; phylum Planctomycetota; class Planctomycetia; order Pirellulales; family Thermoguttaceae; genus PWXP01. Next base: position 7,004 of record CAZASB010000191.1, on the reverse strand, counting down.
AGTCATTCTACCGGTTCACGCGCATGCCGGCGCTCGCCGGAATGAAGTGAGCGGAGTGCAGGATGGGCGGCTGAAGGTGTCCACGACCCAAGCACCGGAGAAGGGGAAGGCCAACGCGGCCCTGGCCAAACTGCTGGCCAAATGGCTTGGTCTGCGCCGATCGCAGGTGGCGATCCTCGCCGGCGAGACGTCGCCCAGGAAAGAGTTTCTTGTTGTGGGACTGAATCCGGCGGAATTAGCCCGCCGCATCGAAGCTGGTTTGTCCGAGTAGTGCGTCTTCTAACGCCTCCGTCGCACAATGAGCAAGATCACGGCCGCCAAGCACATCAGCAACGTGCCAGGTTCGGGGATAAAGGCAATGGCCAAGCCGCCGGTTGTCTGAACGATGCCGAAATGGCCCGCGCCGAGGTTGTTCGTAAATGCACTGGCGTCAAGCACGAACAGGTCCGGGCTGAACTCGCCGACAAGCTGCTCGTAGGTGACGAATTCCCAATCCACCGGTTCCGTGGCAATGAGGTTCGTCGCGTCGCCCGGTACGGCACCGGCGAGCGATACGATGTCAATATAGAACGGGCTGCTTGCGCTGAGGCTGGAAAGGTCCAGTGTGCCCGTGCCTGTTCCATCGGTGATGGCGAGCAGATCCCAGCCGTTCGGTCCGCCGGCCGTGCCTGCGGCATCGTTGACTTCAAGCTGGAACCGTCCACCGGACAGCCAAACGGCGCCGCCCGCGGTTTGCTGCCCCACGCTAGCGCCGGGTGCTTGAGTGCCAGTGGACGCGACGGTGACCGTGCCGCCAATAATGCCCGTACCGCCCAGCACGCCGCCGTTGACGGCCACGTCGCTGGTGATCGATCCATTGACCAGCAGCGTTCCAGCCGTGACCGTGGTCGGGCCGGCATAGGAATTACTGCCGGAGAGCAACAGCGTACCATTCCCGATCTTGTCGAGGCCACCTGCTCCGCTCAAGAGTCCAGAAAGATCAATCGCGTAGCCGTTGGTGTCGAAAACGGCATTGCCAACCGTGCCTGTTAAGGTCATCAGTCGCGTCGAGGACCAGTCGGCATTGGCACTGAGCGTACCGCCGCCAAGGTCGATCTGGTACCCCGTATTCGCATCGAGGCTTCCACTGGTGATGCCGGACGGGCCCACGGTGAAGGTGCCCCCGTCGAGTGTGAACGATTCGGTACCCGAACTCTCGCCACGTGCATCCAGCACAATCCCATGCGCGCTGGCCGTGCCGCCCGTCTGTACGAAATGCCCCGTGCCGTCGACACCCAAATAGAGTATCCCCGACTTCTCGCCAACACCCGCCGGGTTGACGACACCACTTGGTGTTCCGGTCATGCGAAAGACGCCACCGCTGAGATAATACGTACCCGTTGAACTGCCCCAGTGGCCGAAGCGAGCACTCCCCGTAATCGTCACGGCGCCGCCGGTCTGGTTGATTGCGCCAATCAGACCGGAGACTTGCGGTGAGTTGTTTTCGCCAATGCCGATTGAACCGGTAGTCAATGAGGCATTGTCTTGGATGGAGAGCGTGCCGCTGCCCGGCTGTGTATCGGGGAGGCCCGGAAGAGAACCCGGGCTGACGCCAACGCGGGTCGTGCCGACACTGAGTACCGTACTGCCTGCCAGCACCAAGTTGCCTCCAGCGGCATCGAGTGTGTTGAGCGTGGTAGTTCCCGTGGCGACATTGAGTGTCAGGGTTCCTGGGCCTAGCTTACTCAGTTGCTGTCCGGAGCCACTGATTGCCGTGGTCAGGCTCAAGTTACCCCCTGCGTTACTCACGTCGATATTGGCGGCACCCGAGATGGTGATCGTTCGGTTGGTCGAATCCGCCTCGGTGCCAGTGAACTTGAGCACCCCGCTGGCGAACACGAGGCTGCTGCCGGCACCCAGGTTACTTGCCGAGCCGCTGTCGGCCACGTCGGCCACGCTCAGCACGCCGCTGTTGTTGATCTGCGTCGCGCCCGTGTACGTATTGGTCCCGCTGAGCACCAACGTTCCGGTGCCGCTCTTTGTCAGACCGCCGGCACCGCCCAGGGCGCCGGAAAGATCAATCGTGTAGCCGTTGGTGTCGAAAACGGCATTGCCAACCGCGCCGGTAAGGGTCATGAGCCGGCTGGAGGACCAGTCGGCACTGGCACTGAGCGTGCCGCCGCCCAGGTTGATCTGGTACGTGGCGTTGGCGTTGAGGCTTCCGCTGGTGATGCCCGAAGGACCGACGGTGAACGTGCCGCCGTTGAGTGTCAGCGTGTCGCTGGCCACCGTTTCGGTCCGACCGTCAAGGACAATGCCGTGGGCACTGGCCGTACCGCCGGTTTGCACGAAGTTGCCCGTGCCATTGATTCCCACGTAAAGGATTCCCGGTTGCTCGGTCGCTTCTGCTGGATTGACCGCGCCGGTTGGCGTGCCGGTGAGAGCCAGCGAGCCACCGTTCAAGTTGTACGTACTCGTCTCCAAAGGGTAATGGCCAATTCGGACAGCGCCACTTACCGTAACGGTTCCGCCCGACTGGTTGACGGTGCTAGACGGATTGCCGGTGCCGGTCACGTAATCAATGTCACCCAGGTTCAGCGTTGCCGTCGTGAGCGTAGCGCTGTCCTGGATTGCGAGCGTGCCCGACGTTCCGCCGGCAACCGAGGTGCGCCCGACACTGACGGTTCCCGCGACCGTCGTGTTCGAGGAGCCTGCAAGCCGAAGCGTGCCGCCCGCCGCCGAAAGGTTGCCACTTGTGGTAGTCGCCCCGGTCAGTGCCAGCGTTCCGGGGCCAATCTTGCTCAGACCGGCAGCGCTGGCGATCGGCGCGGAAACTGTCACCGTATCAGCCGCGTTGACCACCGCGATGGTCGCCGCGCCAGGACCGCCCGTTCCAGAACCGGTGAGCGTGAGTGTTTCCGTGCCGGCTAGCATGTAGGCGGCTTCAAACGAGAGCGCCCTCGCCGTAATGACCGAGCCCAGCGTAACCGTGCCGGCGGTTCCGGCGAAATAGGCGGCTTTATTGGCCGCGTTGTCCCATGCGGCACATGCTCCAGGATTGTAGACTCCCGACGCCCACACTGAACCGGTGGTATCCCAGGTGCCCACACCGCCGCCAACAGGGCCTGTACCGTCGGCATCCCAAAAGGCCGAGACCGTGTCGGTCACGGTTTCAATTTTGTATGCGAGCGAGAAACTGTCCGACCCGTCATGCGAGTTCGGACCCACCGCGACGTACACCGTATCCCCGACGATCAGTTGGCCGAGGGCCACGTTGAATGCCCCGGACGCCGTTCCGCTACTTCCGCCAGGCTGGATGAAACGCGTGACCAGCGCGTCGTTGACATAGATTCGAAGCTCCACCCCGGTACTGCTGTTGCTCGACACCCCGACGGCGCTAGATGAAAGTTGGATCAGTCCCGCTTCACCTGTCTGAACCTCGTAGGCAGTGATGGCGAAACGGTCGATCCCTCCAGACCCCAATTGGTTCACGCCGGGCCCCGGGTGTCCGCCCGTGCTGTTTAGAGAGAGGAAGAGTGCAGGAGCACTCCTGGGAAGGGATCCGGCGCCATCAGAGTTATACAAGGAACTGTAGAATTTCAGGCTGGTGTAGTTTTCTGACGCCGTCCCGATGGCCGCGCTGGCGTTCCACATGTAGTCCCAGCCGTCGGCCTGGACTTCCACGCGAGTCTGGCCGTTCGTCCCCGGAAGGTAATCAACACGGTAGTTGGCAATCTCGGCTGTCCGCCCAGATGCGGCAAAAACAGCGAAAGCCAAGGCCAAGACGCCCATCAACAAGCATTTCGCGCGGTTCATTGTTCGTTTCTCCCATGAATGAGTGGAACTGTGAATGAGTGGAACTCGTATGGACATCAGAGAACCCTTGGCGAAACAGTCCGCCAACTCTTGATTGTGGGCTTGCTAGCGCAACCAATCCCTGGCTGCTAAGCAATCCGCAACTGCATAGTTCTTTGTCAATTTGTTGTCAGTTCAAAGGTTACCGGCCTCATGCCGCGTTCGACCGTGGCAGTCAGGTTGGATGTTTTTGGGTTCGAATACCGCTGCGGCACAAACCACTTGACCCGAATGCCACCTGGGGCGATGTCGCCGCTCAGCCCGTCCGGATCGGCCATCAGGCCAGTCGTTTCCTGTAAGGTGACCGTGACCGCGTGTTGGCCCAGTAGGGCCCCGTCGCCGGGGGCTTCGGTTTGCAGGTCGAACTCGCCGCGTTCGTCGGTAATGCCGGTGGCGGGCCGTCCTCCCTCGTTGGGCATGAACATGACGGCAGCCCCTTCCACTGGCTTGGAGTCGAGCGTGACGATGCCGCGGACCGGTGTCATCGTACTCGAGCCGCACCCAGCTATGAGTAGGCATCCGATTAGGGAAATCAGAACTTGCTTGAGCGATGCATTCGCCATGACACGCCGTTGCTTCTGTTGCTAGGGGATGGATGCCGGCTGGCCGTCGGCCCTGGCGCCCAGGTACTGGTAGGTCCAATGGTCGATCGATTGGCTCAGAAAATGCACCGAGCCGTCGCCGAATAGGAATGTGACGCCGCCCGGGTGAGACGACTTGAACGCCAGTTCAAGATTCCAGTTGCACGACTGCATGCAAGGGTCGTTGCTTGCGTCGTCGCGGCACGTATCGACATTCATGGGCACCTGGGTGGCAATCAGTCCATTGCCGTTGTTGCTGCGCACCCACCCCTGCCTTATATGCACGGAGCAGTCGCGCCGCACTTCGCCGAAAAAGATCGTGTTCGAAAGGCCGTCACGGCAATCGGCAACGCCTTTTGGCCCGTTGCCTCGAAAGAACATTCCCGCAAATTTATTCACATTTCCGTACGGAGTCAGTGCATAGGTGTTCCAGCTCATGCCGGTGGGACACGAGCAGTTCGTGGAATTGTTGCCGTGCGCCGTCGGGCCAGCGCTGGCCGCGTAGTTGTGAATCGCCCGGTTGTTATAGAGTTCTCGGTTATTGTCGCTGGGGCACACGTAAACCGATACGATGGTCGAGCCGATCAGTCGCCCGTCGGGAAACTTCTGGTCGTCGATCCGCTTGGTATAGTCGAACTGGTCGAACAGGCTTTGCTACTCGAGATACGGCAGCAAGAGGCCCAGAATGGAGCCGCGGTAGGCCTCGTAGTCGGTTCCGTACCAGTAGGCGCCCGGGGGAAAGGTCGAGTTGGCCGATTCGTACAAGTGCAGTGCAAGCCCGATTTGCTTGAGATTATTGCTGCATTGCATCCGGCGCGCGGCCTCACGCGCACTTTGAACGGCTGGAAGCAATAAGCCGATCAAGATACCAATGATCGTTATAACCACGAGCAGCTCAACCAACGTAAACGCTCTCCTGACGCCGAGTAGCGCGTGCCGAAAACAGCTCGAATTGCACATTGCTTTACTCCATGGCGCATCCTGGATTTACGCGGTCACTTCACCGTCATTAGCCTAAGGTGCAGCATAGCAGAAAACAGTGGGGTTTGTCAAGCATTTAGTGGTGATTGCACGCCCTTGTTTTGGGAGTGTGACGTAAAGCCATGCCTGGAAAGGGGTTGCATCGCTCGCAGGTGAGCCAAAACAATTTTCGCGGTACGGTGCGTTTCGGGTGTTCCGGGGTTACACTTGCGAATGAGGCGCGATAGAGTAGATGTATCGAGGAGCGACCCCATGAAACGAACGGCCATTCTTCCGCTGGTGCTTCTGTGCGTATTCTGTCAGGCGTCCAATGCCTGGGCTTGGGGCGTAGAGCATCGCCTTATTCGGTTGTGGGCGGTGGCGCGCCTGTCCGAGACGCAGCGCGAGTTTGTCGGCCAACGCCACTTGGCTAGTCTATGTAGCGACTACACATCGCTGCAGGACCGGCATGCCGGCGGCAACGCCCCCGAGTTGGACCCGTATTGTCGCATACCGGACGTCCCGCTGTCGCTGCACGATGTGAACCCGGCCGAGCCGAGCGCGAAGGCTCTGGTGTGGTTTCTAAAGCAGGTGATTGAGCGGCTACGAGTGGGCGAGACGGACGAAGCGATGAAGTACCTCGGCGTGTTGTGCCACTGGCACGAGGATCCAGGCTGTCCCTCGGCCCATTGCAGCCCAGTGTCCGAGGCTGCCTTGAAGTTCCTCCTCCCACCGCCGGCGGAGAAAGCAAACCTCAACTACCTGTACGGTTATGGCGGAATCGCAGCAACCAGAAGTTGCCAGATTACCGACGTCGAGTATCGGCCCCGGCTGCTTGGGACCACGGTGGAGGAGGCCGCACTGCGCATGTACCAGCACCAGCGGCAACTCGAGCGACGATCAGCCGCTCATCTTATCCCCATCGTGCAAGATATCGTTTATGGCGACGGCGCTAAGGCGGACGAACACCGGGCCGAGGCCGCTCTCGACACTGCCCAGCACATCGCGGACTTGATCCATACGGTTGTTTGCCTCGCCCGTGATACGGTCGATCCGGCCGAATCGCAAGTTTTTCGGCAGCAGCGACTGACTGAGTGGCTTCCGGACGCTCGCAGCGCGATGATCGGCCATCCGTATTACGTCACTCCATTCCTAGTGGATCAGGCGATGGACGTCCAGCGTCGCCTTCATGCCTTGGCCTTTGCCGGAGAAGGCGAGGGAAACCGAGTTGAGTTTGGCTACGGAATGGGGGCACCGTACTCGCTGGACCACACCCTTGCGCCTGGCCGAGTCATGCAACGCTTTACGTGCCGCGTGGGCCTGCATCCGACCGCGGAGGCAGGTGGCGAGGTAGCGTTTGCCGTGGTGGTGAACGGGAATGAACTTGTCCGAACCCGGCCGATTCGTGCCGGCCAGCCGTCGGAATTGATCGACATTGTTCTGCCGGAAGTTGATATTATGCGGCTTTCACTGCAAACACATCCTTCCAATCCGGCCGATTCAAAGCGGAATCTCACGGTTTGGGGCGAACCCACGCTGTACCGTCGAATTAAAGGTGTCCGGTACGTTTTCTAGGGCGGACTCGGGGCTTGATGGTTGACTGAAGCTTTCGCAACACGGTCACGTAAT
>CAZASB010000190.1:0-9364 GCA_964487655.1 uncultured Planctomycetaceae bacterium | reverse complement strand
AAGAACGCCCTTTGTGCCGCGAAAATTGGGACAGTCCCCCTGTGAACGGTTACGGCGAGGCTTTCAGACCGTGGCGTTCGTGGTTGGCGTGTGCGTTCTGCTGAGCGGTTGCAGCGAGTCATCCGCCCCCCCGGAGGCACGGCCAAAAACAGCCGACGAGGCGCGGGAAGGTCTTGATTCGGGACGCGGCGTGCTTGAGGCCATGGCCGCCGCATACCAGAAGGCTGGCAGTTACGCCGACCGGGCAACCATCCACGTTCACGTTGACAGCCAAGAGCAACCGGTGGACCAGACCGACTCGTTTGCTATCGTCTTCCAGCGGCCCGACAAGCTTCGGCTTGAATTGTACCAGACAAAAGCCGTATTCTCCGGTGGCACGCTGCACGCGGCCTTGGAGACTCTGTCCGGTCAAGTTGTCGTCCGCAACACGCCTGCCGAGTTGAGCCTCGGTTCGCTCAATCGAAGTCAGGTCTTGGCGCCGGCCCTCGGTCCAGGATTTGCGCGACAGCTTACCCGGTTGGTACTCCTGCTGGACGACAACGGGCTCGACCGCTTGCTTGACGGGGCCGCGGAGCCCCAACTCGTGGAACCAGGCGAGATCGAAGGTCATCCATGCCACCGCGTGAGCATCCGACGCGAGGGGCAGGTTGCAACGTTGTGGATCGACCAGGCGTCGTTCGCCGTACGAAGAATCGTACTGCCGACCGACAACCTGCTCGACGACATTCAGGGCGAAGTTCGCTCGGCCTCGCTGGTGGCGGAGTTCACCGGCGCCGAGCTGAACGCCCAGATTCCGCCGCAGGCGTTCCATTTCGAGATTCCGGAAGACGCCAAGGTAGTCAAGTTCTTCCAGCCGCCGCATCCGGCCGACCTGCTGGGCAAGCAGGCGTCCGACTTCCAGTTCACCGGCACGACGGGAGACATCGTCGATCCGCAATCGCTGGCCGGCAAGGTGGCCGTTCTCGATTTCTGGGCCCTGAACTGCGGGCCGTGTCGCGTCAGTCTTCCGGCCCTCGACAAAATCCGCCAGCAATATGCTGGCAATCCCAAGGTAAGCTTTCACGGAGTAAATGTCGATCCATCCGATGCGGATGACACCTCGCTCGCCGCGTTATTCACCGAACTGGGCGTGGAAATCCCCATTGTCCGCGACCGGCGGCAACATGCCTTCTCGACCTTTCATATCCCCGGCGTGCCCACGCTCTTCGTGCTCGACGCCAAAGGAGTCGTGCAGTACTACGCGATAGGCGCGAATCCTCGCCTGGAGGATGAGTTGCCCAAAGTTATCGACACGCTCTTGGCCGGCGGCAACACGTTTGAGTCGCAACAGCAGGAATACCAGGAGCAACTCCGACAAGCGGAGGAGTCGCTTGACCGCGTCGAGGCTTCCTCGGCCGAGCCGACAGAATCAGGAACGTCCGTTCCGGAAGCACGGATCGCGCCACGCAGCGAGCCACGGAACATTCGTCTGAAGCCGCTCTGGACGAATACGGAACTGAAAAGCCCGGGAAATCTGATCGCCATTCAGCGTGCCAACGGCCAACCGGGCCTGGCCGTGGTTGATGCCTGGAAACGGATTGCCGAGCTATCACTCGACGGCAAGCTGCTTGCGACCCACGCCCCCGAGATCGAGTCCGCCGAGTTGTTCAATGCGTTGCGCGCCGCGACTGATGCCGACGGCAAACGCTATTTCGCCGCCGTGGCCCTGATGAGTGGGCAACAGCGGTTCCACCTGTTTGACGGACAGTTTCGTCTGCTTGTGAGTTTTCCGGCAGACGCTCTGAAAAGCCCGCATAGCGGCATCGCCGATGTCCAATTGGCCGACCTCTCCGGCGGTGGAGTCCTGCGGGCATATGTCGGCTATTGGGGCGAGGTTGGGGTTCAGGAGGTGGCGTTGGACGGGGAGCGTGTATGGGCCAATCGCAAGATCCCCAACGTCCAGAAGATTGCCGTCACCTCGCCCAACGCCGACGGCGTCCGGCAGCTCTTGTGCGCCAATGTAACCGGTGCGTTGACAGTTCTCGACGCGCGGGGCAATCTTTCCGCGCCGGTTTTCGTGAACGATCGGCTGATCGGCTGGATTGTCTCGGCCGATCTCGAAGGCAATGGCAGGATGGCGTATTGCGGATTGGCCGCCGAGACCTTGGGCAAAAACGAGGCGATTGGACTGACAATCGACGGGAGCGACTCGCCAGCCGCGTGGACCTACCGACTGCCGGACGGCGTAAGCCGGCAGCCGGTCGAACCGGTTGTTCCCGGCCGATTGACCGCGGAAAGCCCAGGCCAGTGGCTCTTCCCCGGGCCGGACGGCTCGATCCACATTCTCGGCGTCGACGGCAAACCGCTGGACAGTTTTAACTACGGCGCCGCGGTTCAAGGGCTCGTAACAACCGAGATCAACGGCAAGCCGGCCCTCGTGGTTTCGACCGCCGAGGGCGTGACCGCCTGGATCGTTGAATGAAACAGGAGTAGGGTGGATCGAGGTACGAGACCCAACCTCTTGCTCACGGCGGCACATGGCGGCGGTCTACGCTTCCCATCCGTTGCGGAAGGGCGTTCACGTGAAAGGTTACCAAACGGCAGTGTTACTCTCGGTCGGCCTCGACCACCTCGCGAGGCAGGAGGAGTTCCTTTTCATTGCGTGCCAGATAGGGGGGCACGGTCATCAACATGCGACTACCGGCACAGTTCTCGAACTGCCAGAGTCGCCCATCCTGTCCCTCGGGCACCGGCACGTTGAAGTGACCGGGCTCCGTCATGCCGCCAAAATCGAAAGCGACATTTCCAGTGGCGTCACGTACGACGCCGCTGGTCCCGGTGCTGAATCCGCCAACCGTCTTGGTGCCCCGGGGCACATAGAAATAGAGTTGCCAGCGTCCCTGCAACTGGGCCGGATCGTCCAGACTGGAGCGCATGGTCATGGGGTGATTCTCCGGCCACGCAACGCTGGTGCGATCGCCGCCGTCGCTCCACTGCAACCGATGTAGCCCGGCGTGGGGCGATTTCAGGACTACATCGTGCTGCTGACCGTCCGGAGGCGCGCTGTCGTCATGAGCCATCGGCTCCAGTGTGACTTCGTCGGGCGAGAAAAGTGAGATACGCACGTTGCCTCGATCGCGATAATGGGCAATGAGGCCGCCGGTCACCGCCAAGGGCAATTCCCGCTGTTCCGACGTGAACCAGGTATACGCCGTGTGCTGTCCGCGAAATGTGCCGAACGTACCCGTCGTTGCCTTGGGAAGGTTGAGCGACTCCGCGGCCGGAATCAGCGAGTCGCCGTACTCAACCGGCTCGAAATCGAGCACCGTTACCTGGTGAGTCCGAATGCCGGCGTCGAGCAAGGCGATAATCTCCTCTTGGGAAAACGGTTCACTGCTCTTCCATGCGTTTCGTTCCTCCGGCACGTCCCAGGCAAATGGCTCGGGTACGGAAACGGTTCGATCCCGGTGGGGCACGTTGAGATACGTATTGCAGGCAGAAACCATCAGCCGGTTCCTCGTGCGGTACGCGAAGCGGATGACGTCTTCCATGGCCGTCTGCCGGGCCGGTCCGGCAGCGTCAGAGTAGGTAAAGTAGAGTTCCACGTAGCGCGTGTAGAGGGCCAGGTCGTCGAGTCGCGCGAGCACGGCAGAATCGTCAGTTAATGTGCGGGCCTCGGCTACCTGGCGATACATCCTTGCCAACAGATCCTCATTCGAACGGGACGTGCGATCCTGGTTGATCAGCCGATAGAACTCGCGCATCGGGCTCTTCGCGGTGGCGAAACTCTTCTCTAGGAAATCTTCAACGTAGTCATCTACTCGCTCCGCCGCCGAGATGTCCCATAGCAGAATGGGCGAAAGCCAGTAGCCAAGTCCGTTCGCGCCCCAACTATCGGCGTTCTCCGAGTTCATAAACCGGGCGCCCTGCTGGTGAAAATAGGGGATTTGTTTCGCCAGGTACTTGATGTCACCACCGCGGGCTCGTCGCGGCAAATCGCGACTCCAGGTGTGTACGTCGTGATAGTCACGAATGCCAATGGTTTCAGTTCGTGCCGACCAGCCTTCGATCAACTGCTCTACCGTGTAGCCGCCCCGAATAAACGACGTGGCAATGCTGACAATCACATCGGGATGCACGTCAACACTTGGGGGAGGCGAATGCATATTGTACGCGTAAATACCCACATACTTCTCGCCCAGTCCAAGCTTGTTGATGCCCGTGGCCGCCTCGTTGGCCAGGATGACCACGCGATCACTGACGCTGCCCATCTGCTGGCAAGCATCGCACTGACACCAGTTGTCGCCGTCGGACGGGTCCAGGCTGATGCACTCCTGGTCGGGATTCTGCTCGATCGTGCGTACCGCGTCGGCTACCACGAGTGCGCGCAGGCCCGGGTTGGCGATGCAAAACTTGGTGTTCCCGCCAAGATTCTCGCGGTGCCCGTCGACCATCGCATAGAAATCCAGATGGGCATCGAACTCAGCCTGGTTGCGACGAATGATGCCGCCATAGCTGTGGCCGGTCTGCAACGTAAACGCCGGGGTCATCCGGTTCCGCCGATGCCATCGTCGCCACGCCTCGCGGTCCACGGTACGCCCCGCGCCGCGAGGAGCGGAACGATTGTAGAAGTCCGGTGTCTCGACGACGTCAAGCGAAACGGCAATCGTGTTCCGTCGCGGAATGACTTCCCATGTTTCAATGGGAAAGAACTGGCGGTAACCGAGCCGATGGAGGAAATCCCATACCGCGTGCTCCACCGCGGTTTCCGTCGCCCCGATGATGTAGGCGCCGTCCGCGTGCGAACGCAGTATGTACTGCTCGCGCCGCGCAATATCGGCGGGGTTGAATTGGTTGGCCAGTTCCAACTTCGGAAAGTTAGTGAACACGCCCACGGCCAGGCCGCGCGTGCCATCGCCTTCTTCCACCTTGAACTCCGCGCCGCCGATCCGGCCGAGATAGTCTGCCAGTTCATCGGCGGCGGTGCGCACGCGGTCGCTGCTCTCGGGCGCAACCACAACGGACAACCTCGCCTGCTCCGAGGATGCCAAGGTAACCGATTCATCGGCAATAGCAGCATCCAAGAACCAAAAGCTGCCAACGGCCAACACAGCCGCGAGAAGTCGTGAAAGTGTTTGCATCTTCAGTACCTTTGTGAGAGGACGGTGGAACTCGACGCGCAGCAGCTTTCCTGCCTTCAGAGCGACGGCAGCGGCCAGGGCATCGCCGAGGGCGCGGTCAAATGGGTTACCGCGCTGATGGTCGATGTGCGTCATGATATGTATTTTGGTCTGGAATTCAAGGGAACGTCAGTGTGCCGATTGCATGGGCGGATAGCAAAGTGGCCCCCAGCCCTCGTCGGTGCCATAGTCGATCCACACCGAGAGTAGCGCCGGCAGCAGTCGTTGCATCATCTTGATGTCGAGGACCAGAATGCGATCCACGAAGGCTCGCCAATTTTCTCGGTCGAGTCGTGGTTCTCGCTTCTGGATGTCCCATTAGCCGTAGAGCGCATTGAAGGCGATCCAGAGGCTCACCAGCGCCAGGTCGTGTTTCTGTCTGTTGGATATCTGTTCCACATGGGCCATCCAGCTACACTTCCGATGGAACCGGATGCACGTGACATGCTCCCCACCCGCCACCAGCAGCCGTTCTTTGTGCGGCTTCCATCGGTGGCGCAACTCGCGGACGGTAGGGATGGTGGCGGATTCGCGGTTCATGTTAGCCTCAAGGAATAACTTTTTCTGATGGCGAAGTCCGGTCTTCTTTGGGGGTTCGTCGCTTTCACTGCTCACACTGCGTTTTCAGACGCTACAAGAACCGCACAATCTGGCCGCGTGAGGTATAGCGAAGCTTTTCAAGGAAAACCGCACGCTGCGCGACCAAGTGGAACAACTCAAGCAGCAGTTGGCCGTAGCCAAGAAGGACCAAACTCAAGTACAATCTCGGGGTACGAAAGAAAACACCACCGCTCTTGCTCGAAAGACTCTGCCAATGTCCCAACGCGTTCTGACTGCACCGCCTCGGTTTGTTGTGGGGATCGACCTGGGGACGACAAACTCGGCAGCGTGCTTTGTCGATACGGACCGACAGCCGCGCGTGATCGAGACGTTCGCAGTACCACAAGTGGTGGAGACAGGCGTACTCGAGCGGCGGGAAACGCTCCCATCATTCCATTATGAGGCTGCCACGACCGAGTTCGGACCCGAAGCGTTGCGATGCGCCTGGCACAATGCCGATCAGAACTGCGTGGTCGGCGCGTTCGCTCGCGATCACGGAGCCAAAGTACCTGCTCGGCTCATTGTCTCGGCCAAATCGTGGCTATGTCACTCGGGCGTGGACCGGACGGCCGCTATTCTGCCGTGGCAAGGGGCCAGCGACGTCGACCGCCTATCGCCCATCGAAGCGAGCGCGAGATACCTGGAGCACGTCCGACTGGCGTGGGACCACGATCATTCGAGCCATCCGCTGGCGCGACAAGACGTTGTGCTGACACTGCCGGCCTCGTTCGACGAGGTCGCTCGCGAGCTGACCGTCAAGGCGGCGCATCGGGCAGGCTTGCCTCGCGTGGTGCTCATCGAGGAGCCGCAAGCGGCGTTCTATGCGTGGATCGACCGGCATCGCGACGACTGGAACCAACAAGTTCTGCCGGGGCAGAAGATCCTTGTGTGCGATATCGGTGGCGGAACGAGCGACTTCACGCTCATTCGGGTGCGCCGCGGCGAGGGTGGCAAGGTTCGGTTCCACCGCGTGGCCGTTGGTGAACATCTGATCCTTGGCGGCGACAACTTCGACCTGGCCCTTGCCCGGCGTCTTGAGGCCCGGCTGACCGGCGGCGGAAGGCTCGAGCCGGGCCAGTGGGCCGTACTGGTCCGTGCGTGCCGGCAGGCGAAGGAGACACTGTTGGGCCAAAATCCGCCGGAGCGGCTCACCGTCCATCTTCCTGGGCGCAGCGCCCGACTCATCGGCGGCGGCATGCAAATCGAGGTCACGCGCAACGAGGCCCGCGAGTTACTGATTGAAGGATTCTTTCCGCGAGTTGTGTTGGGCGAGCGGCCGCGGAGTCGCGTGTCCGGCTTCCAGGAGTTCGGCTTGCCCTACGCTCCAGACGCGGCCATTACCCGATACCTGGGCGCGTTCCTCGACGCCCATCGGCACGCCGGCGCCGAGGAGCACGAGCAAGTGGCCGACCATGATCCGGCGCGGCCCGACCTCGTTTTGTTCAACGGGGCCGTGTTCAATTCCCCCGAACTGCGAGAGCGTTTGCTCGCCGCCATTTCTGACTGGTTTGCAGGTCCGGCGGGCGACTGGCGGCCGATCGTGTTGCGAAACGATCGGCTGGACCTGGCCGTCGCGCGCGGGGCGGCGTATTTTGGCATGGTGCGACGCGGCGAGGGCGTGCGAATTGCCGCCGGTTTGGCAAGGACGTACTACGTGGGTGTCGAGGGGCCGGACCCGGCGGTCACCCAGGCACTGTGCCTCGTGCCGGCCGGGGTAGAACCGGGGCAGCAGGTTGAACTCGATCGCGAGTTCCACCTGCTGGTCGATCAGCCGGTCGAGTTCCCGCTGTACGTTTCCAGTACACGTCTGACTGACAAACCCGGTGAGCTGGTTGCGTTCGATCCGGAGAAACTCAGCGTCCTACCGCCCATCCGCACCGTACTGAAGACGCGCGGGCGGGGCGATGCGGAGAGCATAGGCGTTCATTTACACGCCGGCTTGAGCGAAATCGGGACGCTGGAACTGTGGTGCGCGGAGCCGAGTACGCGCAATCGGTGGCGACTGGAGTTCGACGTGCGAGCCGCCACGCAAACCGACGCTGTCGCGCACGGCGGTCTGGCCGAGCGGGAAGGCGTTATCGACGAAGAGACTTGGCAGGCATGTCGGCGAGTAATCGAAGATGCCTTTGAGCCGAACGGCGGGGCGAAGCCTCAACAGTTGATTCGTCGCCTTGGCGACGCCATCGGCAGTGCTCGCGAGCAGTGGCCTGCTTCGTTGCTGCGCAGGATTTGGGAATCGCTGGTCGAGTGCGAGGCCGGGCGATCGTGCGGGCCGGTCCACGAGGCCCGTTGGCTGAACCTACTGGGTTTTGCCCTGCGGCCCGGTTACGGCCTGGCAGTGGATGACTGGCGAGTGGGCGAAACGTGGCGACTGGTTCAGGGACGGCTGCTGCATGCTTCGTCACAGATTCGGAATGAGGGCTGGATTCTCTGGCGGCGGATTGCCGGTGGTCTTTCACCTGGCCAGCAGCAGGCCGTTGCCGAACCATTGCTCGGGGCGGTGCGCGCCATGCATCGGCAGATCACGACAGGCAAAGGGCGAGGCGGCGAGTTGGGACTTCGTTCCCAAGAGACGGCCGAA
Source organism: uncultured Planctomycetaceae bacterium (assembly GCA_964487655.1). Lineage (GTDB taxonomy): Bacteria > Planctomycetota > Planctomycetia > Pirellulales > Thermoguttaceae > PWXP01. The sequence goes on along the minus strand of CAZASB010000190.1, from coordinate 1,024 downwards.
CTATGGCGGCTACTGGGCAGTTTGGAGCTTCTGCCGGTCGAGGTGAAGGCATCGCTGGGGCAGACGTTTGTCGACCTGCTCCCGAAACGAAAGTTCGAGCCGGTCCGCGAGCCGCTTGTCTGGGCGATTGGTCGCATCGGCGCGAGGCAACCGCTCCATGGGCCACTGAATTGCGTTGTGCCGGCCGAAACTGCCTCGGCATGGCTGAAGGTATTGCTGAAAGACCGCGATCCTTCGCCAAGTGCTCGGTTGGCGACAATGGAGCTTGCCCGTCGGACCGACGACCGCTACCGCGATCTTCCGGAGCCGCTCCGTCGCGACACGGCCGATTGGCTGGCAGGCACCGGCGCGCCGGCCCGCTTCGTCCACCTTGTCGAACGTGGCGGTCGGCTTGAGCGCGACGAGGAAGACCTTGTCTTCGGCGAAAGCCTGCCCCGCGGGTTGCGCCTGGCGTAAGGGATCTACTCCGCGTTGCTCTTCTCAAGAAGCGCCTGCCAGAAATCGCGAGCCTGGCGATGATAGGCGAGTATCTCGCGATGGTGTTCGGGGTCGGCGATGCTTATCGCTCGGGCTCGTTCATAAACCCAGTCGAGGAAGAACTGGGCCGACTTGCGGCTAATGCGAGGTTCGTTGCCGATCTCGACGTACCAGGGCGCGGTCATGGTGAAACGGAAAGTCTTGGGCAGATCCGTCACCGCGCGGACGAGAAACCAGCCGCTTCGATCGAAGGTGAGCGTGGGCAGTTCACCGGATTTGGCGTACTCGTGGAAGGGGATGCTGTGACGCACCTCGCCGTTCTGCACGATGTCGAGGTAGCTGATCGGCTCGCGCGTGGACAGCGTCAGGCCAATCTGAAGCTCCAGGGTCGTTCCTTCCGCGGCCTGGAATACGTGGCCGGGTAGTTCGCCATGCACGCTCGGTTGCAGCAGGGGACCATTGGTTACCGTAACCCGGCCGTCGCGGAGATTTCGCCACCATGCATCGGGGGTCGGCTCGCCGTCAATGTGGACGTACACGCGGTTAT
>CAZASB010000189.1:6788-9382 GCA_964487655.1 uncultured Planctomycetaceae bacterium | reverse complement strand
AAACTGCTGATCGTCGGCGGTGGCGTGATCGGCTGCGAGTTCGCGTGCATGATGCAGGCGTTTGGCGTGGAGGTGACGGTGGTCGAGATGATGCCGAGCCTGTTGCCCACGCTCGATGAGGACCTCGGCAAGGCCCTGCTGGCCATTTTCAAGACGCGCGGCATTGCCTGCCACCTCGCGACGAAAGTCGAGGAAGTGGACACGACTGCCGGAGTGGACGAGGCTGCCGGAGTGGATGGGGCTGCCGGAGTGGATGGGGCTGCCGGAGTGGATGGGGCTGCCAGAAACGGAACGGTCAAGGCGCGGTTGTCGGGCGGCGAGTGGCTCCAGGTCGATCGTATTCTGGTCGCGACGGGTCGGCGGCCGAATACGAACAACTTGGCCCTGGCAAGCGCCGGGATTCAGACGGACGGACACGGGTTTGTTCCGGTAAACGATTACCTGGAGACGAACGTGCCCGGCCACTACTGCATCGGCGATTTGAACGGCTGGTGCATGTTGGCTCACGCCGCCTCGGCCCACGGGGTGGCGGCCGTGGAAAACGCGATGGGGCGAGCCAAGCCGTTTTCGGCGCCAATCCCGTCGGCGGTGTACACCTTTCCGGAGGTCGCCGCGGTGGGGCTTAGCGAGCGCGAGGCGAAGGACCAGGGGCTGCCGATTGCCATCGGTCGATTCCCAATCGGCCACCTTGGCAAGGCGATGGCCTCGCGGCATCCAGACGGTTTTGTCAAGATGATCCGCCACCGCGAGACCGATCAACTGCTCGGCGCGCACATGATCGGGCAGAATGCCACGGAATGCATTGCGGCGGCCACGGCCCTTTTGCATCAGAAGGTATCGATGCTCGACGTCGCCGAAACGGTATGGGCCCACCCGACCATCAGCGAAGCGATCAAGGAATCGGCTGAGGACGCGCTGAGCATCGGCCTGCACTTGCCCCCAAGGAAGATTATTCGGGTGCCGGCTGGGGCGTAGCGGCAAGTTGCCAAGGAGAACGAGAATTGGGCCGACAAGTCGCCGAAGCGCTCGACACGTTACGAAATCTCGGAACGCCGGACGATATGCGCGTGCTTGCACGCCAGGGCTTTGGTCCGCAAACACGGCCGCGCGTCAACGCCCACATTCATCTGCCGCCGAACTTCTCGGCTTTCCAGAGCGTCGAGGAGGCGGTGAACCTTGCCTCGCGGCAGGGGATCGGCGCGATTGGCGTCAGTAATTACTACGACTACGACGTGTACGGCGAGTTCGCCGATTGCGCCCGCCGCAAGGGTATCTTCCCCCTGTTCGGTATCGAGATCATCTGCATGGATGACGCGATGCGCCGCGCGGGATTGAAGATCAACGACCCGGGCAATCCCGGCAAGTTCTACCTCTGCGGCAAGGGCATCACGCGGTTCGAGGAAATGACGCCCGAGGCCATCCGACTCATCGACCTCATTCGCCGCAACGACTCGGCGCGCATGGCGGAAATGACCGACCGCATGAGACGGATCTTCAGCGAACGTGGTCTGGCGACCAACATCGATCAACAGACGGTCGTGGAGATGATCGTTCGCCGCCACGGCTGCGATTCCAGCACGGTGTATTGTCAGGAGCGGCACGTTGCGCAATGCTTTCAGGAATCGCTATTTGAAAAGGTCGAGCCGGAGGAGCGGATCGAGTGGCTCGGCAGGATTCTCGGCGCCGAACCGAAGGCGAAAGACCCTGAAGACTTCGTCACGATGCAGGACGATATCCGCTCGCATCTGATGAAGGCGGGCCAGCGGGCATTTGTTGAGGAAACATTCATCGGCTTCGACGAAGCCTATCGCCTGATCCTGGAGCTTGGCGGCATTCCCTGCTACGCGGCGGTTGTCGACGGCGCGTCGCCCGTTTCCGATTTCGAGCGGACGCCGGAGAAGTTGATTGCGGAAGTCAGGCAGCGGAACATGCACGCCGTGGAGTGGATCCCGCGCCGCAACACGATTGGCGTGCTGCGCGACTACGTGCAAAAGCTGCGCGGCGCCGGTCTTGCCCTCACTGCCGGCACGGAACACAACACGCTGGACATGGCCCAACTTGACCCGTTCTGCAAGGATGGCGACCTGCCCGACGACCTTCGGGCGATCTTCTGGGAAGGCGCCTGCACCGTGGCGGCGCACCAGTTTTTGACGCTGCACGGCGAGTGCGGGTTTGTGGACGGCCAAGGAAACCCGAATCCGAAGTACGCGTCGGCGGATGAACGCATCAAATCATTCGCGAAGATCGGCGCGGCGGTGATCGAGCGGTATTACCGGGAGTGCTCGGTAAACTGAACGGTGGCCGAACCATGGCGTTGCCACCGACTCCCAACCGTGGAGCGGTGGCGTCGTGAAGTACTGGAGTAAGGCACGAAACGACAGCCCAACATTCCTTCACTTTAGTACGCCCGTGTCCCTTGCCAAGTTCGTAACGTGGAGAAGCAAACCTTGATCGCGTCAACTATCGTCCAATGGCCAACCTTCAGATCGGACGACGATCCGCTCGAGGTGATCGTCAAGCTGTCGCGCTATTTTGGTTCGGACCCTTCGATGGTGCTTGCCGGCGGCGGCAACACGTCATGCAAGATTGACGAC
>CAZASB010000189.1:0-6688 GCA_964487655.1 uncultured Planctomycetaceae bacterium | reverse complement strand
GGTCAGGCCCTCGCCAAGGAAATCTTCGGGGACGATATCATTTGGCTGCCCTACGTCGATCCCGGATTCATCCTGGCCCAAACGCTGAAGCAGGCGCTCGAAGACTACCGTGCGCGCACAGGCAACGAGCGGGTGAAGGCGATTCTGATGGCCAACCACGGCCTGATTGTCGCCGGCGACAATCCGGAAGATATCCGTGCCAACACCGATGAGCTTCTCGCCAAGATCGCCGCGCGCCTTGGCGATGGCTGGCAAACGGAATCCTTTGGCGATATCGCGAGCGTCGCCGACGCTGGCGCGATCGTCCGAACGATCGGTCCCGCGTTGCGCGCGCTGCTCGCCGACGAGCCGACCGCCCCCTTGAAGGTGGTCACCTTTGACGATTCGCCCGTCGCGCTCGGGTTGGTTGGGGCCGACTCCGGTCGAGCGACGGCGTGCGCCGGGCCGCTGACGCCGGATCAGATCGTTTACTGCAATAGCTTCCCCTTGTGGTTCACGCCGGAAGATGGAGAGTCGGAAGACGCATTGATCGCGCGGCTGCGCGACGCGATTGGCCGGCACGCCAGGGATACGTCCGCTCCGCCAAAGATCATGCTCGTCCAGAACGTAGGCCTGTTCGCCGTTGGCGACGATTTCAAGATGGCCAACACGGCGCGCGAGGTATACCTCGACGCAATCAAGGTCATGGCCGGCGCGACGCGCCTTGGCGGCGGGCCCGGGGGCGTGAGTTACATGACGGATCGCCAGCGTCTGTTCATCGAAGCCTGGGAATTCGAGGTGTACCGCAAGAAGGTCGCCGCGGCCAGCAGCGCCGCGGCCGGTCGCCTAAAGGGAAAGATCGCCGTCGTCACCGGGGCCGCCCAGGGATTCGGATTTGAGATCGCGCAAGGCCTCGCCGCCGAAGGCACTCACGTCGTTCTCGCCGATGTCAACGAGCAAGGCGCGGTCAACGCCGCCGACAGTTTGCGTGAAGCAAGCGGCGCCGGTCGCGCGATCGGGCTACCAATCAACGTGACCGACGCCGGCACGGTTGCCAACTGCATCGATCGGGTCGTGCGTATCTACGGCGGGTTCGACCTACTGGTCTCGAACGCCGGCGTATTGAGAGCCGAATCTGTCAAGACACAGCCGGAAAAGGACTTTCAGTTCGTTACAAATGTGAATTACAAGGGCTATTTCTTGTGCGTGCAGAAAGCCGCGCCGATTCTCGCCACGCAACACAAGGCGAATCCGGCCTACATGAGCGACATTATCCAGATCAACTCCAAGTCGGGGCTTGCCGGTTCCAGCCGCAACGCGGCGTATGCGGGCAGTAAGTTCGGCGGCGTCGGTCTGACCCAATCGTTCGCGTTGGAGCTGCTCGACGACGGTATTAAGGTCAATTCCGTTTGCCCGGGCAATTTCTTTGACGGCCCGTTATGGTCCGATCCGGAGAACGGCCTGTTCGTACAGTATCTGCGAACCGGTAAAGTCCCTGGCGCGATGACCCTCGACGACGTGCGCCACGCCTACGAAGCCAAGGTGCCCATGGGACGCGGCTGCACGACGGCGGACGTGATGAAGGCCATCTTCTATCTGATTGAACAGCGGTACGAAACAGGCCAAGCTCTGCCCGTGACGGGCGGGCAGATTATGTTAAGTTGACCATTGAACCGCGCTTTGCCGCGGTTGGAAACCCGGGGTATTCATGATATGAACGGAACACCAACACTTCCTGAAACTCAACACGCCGTGCAACTCGTCGGTCCCGATGAGCTGCAATTAAACCCATCCAAGCCGGTGCCGACGCCCGGGCCGCACGAGATCCTCGCGAAGGTCGAGGCCGTCGGACTGTGTTTTTCCGACCTGAAGTTGCTCAAGCAGTTCGACAAGCATGCTCGCAAGTCGGAAATCATCAGCGGCATGGAGCCGCGGATCTTGAGCCATGTCCAAAGCTACGTTCCCGGCGTCTCGCCCACCGTACCCGGGCACGAAGTCGTCTGCCGGGTTGTCGCCGTCGGCGACAAAGTGAAACATCACGAGATTGGTCGGCGCTACCTCGTGCAGGCCGACTACCGACAACTGCCAACAGCCGGCGGATCCAATGCGGCGTTTGGCTACAACTTCGAAGGCGGATTGCAGGAATACACGTTGTTCGACGAGCGAGTCGTCATCACGCCGGGTGGCGAGCGATTCCTGATGCCCGTTGGCGAGGAACAGAGCGCCTCGGCCGTGGCACTCGTTGAACCGTGGGCGTGCGTCGAAGATTCCTACGTGACGGCCGAGCGGAACACGATCAAGGCCGGCGGCCGGCTGCTAGTCGTTGTGGCCGACGGGCGAGCCGCAAAAGGAGTCGAGGAGTCCTTCTCACCCAACGGCGAACCAGCGAGCGTCCAAACGGTCTCACCCGCTGAAGTTGCCGGCCTTCCGCATGAACACTTCGACGACATCGTTTATTTCGGTTCCGACAAGACGACCATCGACGCCCTCAACGACAAATTGGCCAACGGCGGCATCATCAACATCGTTCTGGGTGGCGAGAAGATTGGCGAACTCGTATCGGTCGGGGTCGGACGGCTTCACTACGGCATGACGCGCTGGATCGGCACGACGCGGGACGATGCCGCCGAGTCGTACCGGCACGTTCCAGCCACCGGCGAGATCCGAGAAAATGACACGGTTCTGGTGATCGGCGCGGCCGGACCAATGGGGCAGATGCACGTGATTCGCAACATTTGTCTTGGCATTTCCGGCGTGAGCGTCGTCGGTACGGATCTCGACGATTCGCGAATCGAGTCGCTGCGATGCAAGGCGGAGCCGATGGCGAGAGCAAACGGCGTGCCCTTGCGGTTGGTCAATTCTCGGAACGAGCAACCCGACGAAGCATTCACCTATTTCGCCTCGATGGCCCCGGTCGGGGCGCTTGTCGCCGATGCGATTCAAAAGGCGAGCCACGGTGCAATCATCAATATCTTCGCAGGCATACCCGGACCAACCAGGCACGATCTCGATCTCGACATGTGCATTGAGAAGGGTTGCTTCATGTTTGGCACCAGCGGTTCTACGGTGGAGGACATGCGAATCGTGCTGGAGAAGGTGGAAAGCAATCAACTCGACACAAACGCCTCCGTCGACGCGATCAGCGGTATGTCGGGAGCGATCGACGGCATCGCCGCCGTTGAAAACCGTACTCTGGCCGGAAAGATCGTCGTCTACCCGGTGTTGCACGGTGTTGGCCTCATACCGTTGGCCCAACTCGGAACGCATTTTCCCACGGTTGCCGAAAAACTCGATGACGGCAGATGGACCCGTGAAGCCGAACGAGAATTGCTCCGCGTTGCCGGAGAGAATTCGTAATGAACTCACCGTGCCCATCCAAGAAGTCGTGTGGTCCGGAAGCGTCCCGCGGAGGGAAGACGTTCGTTGGTTTCGGTTTTGGGCCGATTCAAAGCGCGCTCTTTCTTTACGAGGCCTATTGCTCCGGTAATTTCGATCGTTACGTGGTCGCCGAGGTCGACGAGGCGCTGGTCCGCGCCGTACGAGCAGGCGGACGGTATTCCATCAACATTGCGCATTCCGACGGTATTGAGCAGATAGCGGTCGATGGCGTGCGGCTGTGTCATCCGGGCGATCCGTCGGATCGCAAGGAATTGGTCGAGGCGATTGCCACCGCGGATGAAATGGCCACGGCGCTGCCCAGCGTGCGGTTCTACGACACGGGCGACGCCGCGAGCCCGGCACATCTGCTCGCAGACGGCCTGGCGCGCCGCGACCTTTCGAAGCCGGCCATTATCTACGCGGCCGAGAACCATAACCACGCGGCGGAAATCCTCTCTGAACGGCTGGCTGTCCGGCTCTCCGCCGAGGCCTTGGCAAACGTGCAGGCACTCAACACGGTAGTCGGCAAGATGAGCGGTGTCATCACCGACGCCGAAACGATCGCCCGGCTCAAACTCGCTCCGCTGACGCCCAGCGCGACGCGGGCCGTGTTGGTGGAACGGTTCAATCATATCCTTGTGTCCCGCGTGACACTGGAGGGTTTCCAACGCGGTATCGAGGTGTTCGTCGAAAAGGATGACCTGTTGCCGTTCGAGGAGGCCAAGCTATATGGTCATAACGCAATCCATGCGTTGATCGGCTATCTGGCGTGGCGGAGAGGGATGACCACGATGGCCGAGGCCGCTCGCCATGACGATATCATGGCAACCGCGCGCGCAGCTTTTATGGACGAATCGGGCGCGGCGCTCGTGAAGAAGTATGCGCATATCCGCGATCCGCTTTTCACGGCGGACGGCTATCGCGCCTATGCAAACGATCTGATCGAACGCATGATCAATCCGCACTTGAACGACTTGATTTTGCGTGTCACGCGCGACTCGCGGCGGAAGCTCGGGTATAACGATCGTCTATTTGGCACAATGCAGCTTGCGCTGGCTGAAGGCATCCGGCCTGTCCACATGGCCAAGGGCGCTGCGGCCGGAGTGATTTGCCTGAAGGAAAGCGTTCCCCAGTCCAGAGACGAAGTTGATACCACGCTGCGCGACGTCTGGGGGCAGCAGACGGATGAACTTGCCGATGAACTGATCGCCCTGACGTGGGAAGCCATGGCATCGCTGAGGTAGTGTCCGAAAAGGAAAGCAAGTAACCGTTCACGGGAGACTGTCCCCTTCAGCCGGAAGGGAGCGAATCCGTGCTATCGACTTGAAATCCTCCTGCTTAAATACGTCCAACACTTTCGCTCGCGGACGGGACTGTGAGCGAGGCACCCACCCATGATGTGAGGAAGATCACCATGCGTAACCTTGCGCTGACCATTGGCTTCATCGTCCTGCTCGAAACTCTCGTTATCGCGGCTGATTCCTCGCAATGGGGCGGTTCGCCCGCCCGGAACAACGTGCCCAAAACCGGAAAACTGCCCGTCGAGTGGAAGATTGGCGGCTTCGACCGGGGCACTGGCGACTGGCTGCCCGACGAGGCCGAAAATATCCGATGGGTCGCCAAGCTGGGCTCGCAAACCTATGGCACGCCCGTGGTCGCCGGCCGACGAATCTACGTGGCGACCAACAATGGGGCTGGCTACGTCGCTCGATATCCGGCCGAGGTCGATCTTGGCTGTCTACTTTGCTTCCGGCAGGCGGACGGGCGGTTCGGCTGGCAACTCTCGCGCGAGAAGCTGGCGGCCGGGCGCGCCGTGGACTGGCCCGATCAAGGTATCTGCTGCTCACCTCTGGTCGAGGGCAACCGCGCGTGGATCGTAACCAACCGGTGCGAGGTTGTGTGCCTCGATGCCGACGGCTTCTACAACGGCCAAAATACGGGGCCTTATCGCGAGGAGCCTTCCGCGGACTTCCGCGAAGCCGATATCGTCTGGATCTACGACATGATCGGCCAGTTGGGCGTTTACCCGCACAATATGAGCAGTTGTTCGGTCACCGCCGCGGGCAACTTACTATTGGTCAATACGAGCAACGGGCTCGACGAGTCGGATGATATCCCCGCGCCCGACGCGCCCAGCTTCATCGCCCTGGACAAACACACGGGCAAACTCGTCTGGGCCGACAACTCGCCGGGCCGCAACCTGCTGCACGGCCAATGGTGCTCCGCGTCCCACGCCGTCCTGGGCGGCGTACCGCAGGCCATCTTCCCCGGCGGCGACGGCTGGATGTACAGTTTCCGGGCGGAACCAACTTCGGACGGCAAGCCGGAACTGCTCTGGAAGTTCGATTGCAACCCAAAGACCGCGCACTGGGGCGGCAGCGGCATGGGCGACCGCAACAACATCATCGCCACGCCGGTCATCCATGAAGGGCTGGTCTACATCGCCACGGGCCAAGAGCCGGAGCATGGCGAAGGGCCGGCAGTCCTCTGGTGCGTCGACCCCACCAAGCGAGGCGACGTGAGCCCCGAACTCGTATTCGACCGCGACGGGAGTCCCGTCCCGCCGCGCCGCGTGCAGGCATGTGACGTCGAGGCGGGGGAATCGACCCGGCCGAATCCCAACTCGGCCGTGGTCTGGCAGTACGCCGGCGCGGACCTCGACGGCGACGGCCAGTTGTCGTTCGAAGAAACCATGCATCGCACGCTCAGCATGCCAGCCATTCGCAACGGCCTGCTGGTGATTCCCGATATGGCCGGACTCATTCACTGCCTCGACGCCAAGACGGGCAAGCTGCATTGGACGCACGACACGCTCGCGGCCATCTGGGGCTCGCCCTTGATTGCCGACGGCAAGGTATACATCGGCGATGAAGACGGCTCGGTTACCATCTTCCGCCTTGCGCCGGAAAAGGAGATTCTGGCCAAGAACGATATGACCGATTCGATCTACGGCGCGCCGACAGCCGTCGGGAACATCATTTACATCGCTACCCGCCGATATCTCGTCGCCATCGGCCAGCCCGAGGCCGATCGGTAACCGGCCAGCCAAGGGCATACGAAAGAATAAAGGGCCAGTCTTGGCGAGGCGAGGCTTACCAAGCCGCGTAGGGTGGATGGTTCCGGATGTCTCAGCAGCCGGGTTCATCCACGCGCTCCCCAAAACACGCCGCGCGAGACACGTCGGTCATGTGACAACGACTGGCACGTATACCACAGTGCATCGCGTGGGTGAACCCGACTGCTGAGACAGTCGGAACCACCCACCCTACGTTTCAGGGTAAGTTCTCAATAATCCCGTGATTGGGGTGGCGAGATGTCGGGGCGCAGAGGT
>CAZASB010000188.1:0-9459 GCA_964487655.1 uncultured Planctomycetaceae bacterium | reverse complement strand
GATTGGTGGACTTCAGCGCCATGCCAATGGTGGATGTCGCCGTCATCAACTCAGGGTATCGAAGGCACCTGCGTTTCATGGAAGCCGAAGGGGTTACGCGAGAAGGCTCTTCCGTTTCTGGGTGCAAGTCCGTGGTGAAAAGACGTAGGGTGGATGGTTCCGGATGTCTCAGCATCCGGGTTCATCCACGTGTCAGGCAATTCTGCACCCAGAAACGGAAGAGCCGTAAATAATGAACCTTTGAGTGAGAGGATGTGCCATGGTCTTCCGGCCAGTTATGCGTTTCTTTCTGGCCGGCGTCTTTGCCGCGCTCCCATTGATGATCACGGTGGCCGCGGTGATTTGGGTAGCCGGGTTCTTTGCTCAACTTGTTGGGCCGGGCACGGTAATGGGAGAGTCTTTGCGGCATCTCGGGCTGCAATTCGCCACGGACAAGACGACGGCCTACGTCGTCGGCTGGGGGTTCGTGCTCGGCTTGATCTTCCTACTGGGCGTGCTCGTGGAGGCCGGCGCCCGGCGGCTGATCTTGGAACGCCTTGACGCAATAGCAAACCACGTACCACTGCTCGGTGGTATTTATGGCACGGCGCGGCAAGTCGTTAGTATGATGGACAAGAAGAAGAGCGCCGACTTGCAGGGAATGCGAGTCGTTTTCTGCCAGTTCGGCAAGGAAACCGGCGCGGCCTTCCTCGCCCTATTGCCTACACCCGAGTTGTTCCGCATTGGCGACGTCGACTATCACGCCGTGCTCATACCATCGGCGCCGGTGCCCGTCGGTGGAAGCCTCATCTTCGTGCCGGCTTCCTCGGTCGTCCCCGCGGACCTCTCGGTCGACGCCTTCCTGAGCATCTACGTGTCGATGGGCGTCACCGGTCCGCAGTTCTTGCCGACACCCGGTACGGAGAAGAAGCCCGAGTAGTTGCTCTGAAAAAATAACAGTCCGGGCGGCCCATTGAGGGCCTGCGCCGGACTGTCTCCCCCCCTGGGAAAATGATTCCAACTGGCGAATCACTTCTTCGCCGTCCGTTGGATTGAGCGATGCCCTCAGATATCGGCAAAGTTGGCAGCGGGACTTTGGCAAAGTTTACCGGTTTTGACGATATTGTTCGTGGCGGCTGCGTGTGCTTTGCCTGTTTCTCGTTTTTAGTTATTTTCTTTTAATATTCCAGATTGTCACCCTACCGCTTTGCGCGTGAGCGTTTCTTCATTGATCTCATATCTCGATCTCGTATCTGAGATTTGAGATTCAGCCCACATCCCCCAGTTCCCAGCTTCCAACTGCTACTGGTCTTGTCCAGACTTGGCCTTTTGCACTATTGTTCCACCTCGACTCGATCGGACTCAGAAACCCTAACGATTATGTCGATTTTGACGGTGGCGCCGCCTTCGTTGTTGTACACGAGTTGAAGTCGCGAGGAAGGCCACCGGCGGACTTGTCCCGCCAGGAGCCATGGTCAGTGAGCTAAACGGGCACGATCCACCCGATTATCTCCCCTGCGTGTCGCCGCCACCGGAGGCGACGGCGACACGCAGGGGAGATAGGGAACCTGGGTACCGCTTGTAGCCCACTGACCACCGTTCCGACCGGACAAGCCGGCCAGTGACTCCCCAGACTTGCGTGCAACAACGAGGGGGTGCCGCCCCGGTTGCGCGCTACGCCGATTCTCCAAGCTAGTGAAGAGAGGCAATTTGTGAAAAACGCGAATCATCTATCCTTGCTCGTTCTTCGCTCTCCAGTTCTTTGGGGAGGGCTGGCTTCCGCGGCGTTCTATGGCCTGATCCACCAGGGTGTGATTCGCCATCCGCTTATCGAACGCTATTTCTCCAGTCACCCGGTCGAGTACGTGACTGCGGGGCTGTTCTTCGTGGGGTTGGCCATGTTGACGCTGCGAGGACTCGACTGGCTAGGCCAATATCCTCTGTTGGGGCATGCATTATTGGGCTCGCCCAACGAGCAGCGCAATGCCGGCAAGACGGTCGAGTTGCTCTTGGCCCGGCTCGACCGCGTGCCGGAGACGCACCAGGGCGATGTTCTGGTCCGCCGGCTACGCGACGTGCTCAAGCACATCCGCGCCCGAGATTCGGCCGATACGGTCGACGAGCAGCTTGCTCAACTCGACGATACCGAAGCGGACCGCGCGCACCAGAGCTACGCGTTGTTTCGCGTAATCGTTTGGGCGATTCCCATCTTGGGCTTTCTCGGCACGGTCATTGGTATTACGCACGCGATGGGCAACCTGGCCCCAGATCAACTTGAGAACTCGCTTCCTTCGGTGATGGACGGTCTTGGCGTGGCGTTCGACACAACGGCCCTAGCCCTGGCATTGACCATGGTGCTCATGTTTTCGCAGTTTCTCGTTGCCCGTGCCGAAGACACCATGCTGCGCCGCGTGGACGAGCAGGCACGGGAGGAATTGGAAGGTCGTTTCGACGTAACTGGTTCCGCGCACAACGATTGGCTCCCCGTTATTCGGCCGATGACCGACGCCCTGGTACGCGTGGCGGAGCGTTTGGTTGAGCAGCAAGCAGCCTTGTGGCGCGAATCGATGGACGCGGCGGCCGAGCGATGGACCGGAATGGCCGACGAGGCGGGCCGGCGGCTACGCGAGTCGCTCGACGCGTCCCTGGTCGAGGGATTGAAGGCGCACGGCCGCGAGATGCGGACGGCACAACAGTCCATGGCCGAACAGCATCGCCGGCACTGGGATCAGGTCGAGCAAGCACAGGTCCAAGGCATCCATACTCTGGCATCCATGCAAGCGTCGCTGACACATCAGGCAGAGGTTTTGGAGCGGGCGGTCGCGGCTGTTGGCGAGGTGACCGCGATGGAAAAGGCGCTGAACCAGAACCTTTCCGCACTACGCGGCGCGCAGTACTTCGAAAAGACCATGCTCAGTTTGGCGGCGGCGATTCCTCTCATTTCGGCCCGCTTGGGCGAACTGCCCGATACCGTGCCTGCCGTTGAACTCGAGCCGGAAACCCACGCTTCCAAGGCGGCATGAGACGAACTGGCCAAGCACGACGCCGGGTTCGGGCTGCTTCGTCGCCCGGCCTGTCGATGTTTCCCTTTCTCGCGGTGCTGATTTGCACTATCGGGTCGCTCGTGGTCTTGCTGGTGGTCATTACGCGGCAAGCACGTATTCAGGCGGCCATCGCCGCGGTGGAAGCGGCGGCCGAGTCGCAACGCGACGTCCAGGCCAAACGCGAGATGGCCGAATGGCGCATCGAGCAGTTAGAGCATTCCCGCACCAAGACAGCCGAGCAGGTCGCCGACTTGCGGAACGCGCTGGGGCACCTCGAAGACCATGCTCGCACGCTGGAAACGGAGTTGCAACAATTGAAACGGACCTGGGAGGCGCTTGCGCGGGGAGAAAACTCCCTCCGCAAGGCGACTGTCGAGGCACGGCTCGAGCGAACTCGAGCCGAGATTCGCGAGGCGGAGAAGGCACTGGCCGACGCCGAGCGACGGGTGGCCAGCCAGCCGCCGTCGTTTGCCGTCGTTCCGTACCAGGGCCCGGGCGAAACGCGTCGGCAGCCCATGTACATTGAATGCCGGGGGGATGCCGTTGTGCTGCAACCCGAGGAAATCACGCTGCGGCCGGAGGACTTCGACGGCCCGGACGGTCCGGGCAACCCGCTGGCCGCCGCCCTCCGCGCAAAGCGGGAATACCTGCTCACTTACGGCAATCTGGACCCTCGCGCGGCAGGTGAGCCGTACCCGCTGTTGATCGTCCGTCCCAGTGGCATTGGCGCGTACTATGCTGCCCGAAATGCCATGAGTTCGTGGGGGGCCGAGTTCGGATACGAACTGGTCGATGCCGGCTGGAAGGTCGAGTTCCAGCCGCCGGATGAGCAACTGGCCGCCATGCTTCGCCGAACGGTGGAGACCGCGAGGGTGCGGCAGGAGCAGCTTGCCGCCGCCGCGCCGCGGCATTACGGATCGGAGCGTGGGCAAATTTACTATCGCGCCGCGCCGAGCGGCGGCATTACGGTCGACGGCGGAGCGCGGATGCCGGTGCGTCCGACGCCACGATATGGTCGCCCCGGGGGCGCCACGGCCTCTAGCTCCGAAAGGACTGGCGGAAACGGCTCTGATCGCGCATTCGGCGCGTCGGGCGGGAGCGACCTTGACCCACGCAGCTCGGCGGAATCCCGCGCCGATGCCGGTACGACGGCCCGTTTCGTACTGAGCGATTCGAGGCAATCCGACGGTGAATCAGAGGTGAGTTCGGCGTCGGCCAGTGCGGAACGGTCCGACACCGCCAAGACCGATGTACTGGGCCGGCCCGCTGCGGGATCAGCAAGTGGCCAGCCTGCGGGAGACGCGGAGGGGCGGCCGCTTCAGTTGGGCGAGTGGCGAGATCCGCAGTCGCTCCGTCCCATGGCCGAGAAGAAGGGGCAGGATTGGGCTCTGCCCAATGCCAATCAACGCGCCACGCCTATTACGCGGCCAATCCGACTGGAATGTCATGCCGATCGCTTCCTTTTACCCTCTCCCTCCGGCGTTGCCGCCGGTCGCACGGTCCAACTCGACGCCAGTACGGCCGAGTCGGTCGACGACCTGGTGGCCGCGGTGTGGGATGTGATTGACGGCTGGGGGATTGCCGGCCGAGATATGTATTGGAGCCCCGTACTGCAGGCGCGTGTGGCGCCCGACGCGGAAGCCCGCTACCGTGACCTGGAAGTGTTGCTCAATCGAAGCGGTTTGACCCTGGAACGCCTATGAGTCGCAATCGCCACGACACGGCCGATGCGCCGGGTCAGGACTCCTTCTTGGATATTCTGGCCAATATCACGGGCATCTTGATTATCTTGGTGATGGTCATGGGCGTGCGCGCGGGGCGGGCGCCCTTGGATACGGTTGCAGCAACGTCGCCGGCCGATCAGGAGGGGCTTTGCAACGCGATGGCCGCCGAGCAGTCGCTTCGCGACGAGGTACTCGAAATGGCCACGGAAGCGGCGCGCTTGGAGCAGGCGGCCCTTGCCAAGAAAAACTATCGCCATGCGCTGGCCGCGACTAAGATCGAAATGGAGCAGGAGCTGGCCACGCGACGAGCACAGCTCGATTCCGACCGGCAGGCGGCCCTGTATCTTCAGATCAAACTATCAGAATCGCGGGAAAACCTTGACACTCTCGAACGCCGGCGCGCAGCCGCCGAGAATACGCAGCCCGAGACAATTGTCGTTGAAAGCTACCCCACGCCCATCAGTCGTACCGTTCATGGCGACGAGTTGCACTTCCAGCTTCGCGATCGCGGCGTGTCGCGAGTGCCGATGAAGGAACTGGTTGAACTGCTCGAGCGCGAAGTGAGCCGGAAGAAGAGCCGGTTGCTCGACAGCGCGGTGATTACCGACACGCTTGGTCCCATCGACGGTTTTCGGATGCGGTACACGCTACACCGCAAGGATGTTGGACAGGATACCGGCTACGGCGTTGCCCACATCGGCAGCGTGGTGGAGTTGGCATTGGCCGAGTTCTTGCCGACAGCCGACTGTGCGGCCGAACCGATCGAGTCCGCGCTGCGTTCGAACTCAGAGTTTCACAGCGCGTTGGCTAGGGGCCGGCCCGGGCGTACGACAGTTACGCTTTGGACCTATCCCAGCGAGTTTGACGCCTTTCGTCGCCTTCGCAAGGAACTCTATCGCCTCGGCTATGCCGTCGCCGCTCGTCCTTTGCCCGAAGGCGCTACCATCAGTGGCTCCCCCGATGGCACCCGCTCGGCGGCACAGTAGGGTCAATACGGTCGGCCCCTCCCCGCTAAAAATCTGGCTCGGTCAGGTTATAATGTGGGGTTCATGGCTGTTATCGAGACCGACAAGCTGGCAAAGTCATACCTAGTGTACCGCAAGAAGGAGGGGTTGGGTGCTGCGCTCACGGGCCTGTTCCGACGCGAGTACCACGCGGTTGAGGCGGTGCGCGGGATCGATCTGCTGGTCGAAGAAGGTGAGTTCGTGGCGTTTCTGGGGCCGAATGGCGCCGGGAAGACTACGACCCTGAAGCTCCTTTCTGGCGTAATAACACCGTCGAGCGGCTCTGCTCGCGTGCTGGGGCACGTGCCGTGGCGACGCGAGAACGCCTACCGTCGTCGGTTCGCCCTGGTCATGGGGCAGAAGAACCAGCTTTGGTGGGATCTGCCCGCCGCCGAATCGTTCCGGCTGCACCAGGAGATCTACTGCATTGACCGGGACCGGTTTGAACGAACCCGGGACGAACTGTGCGAGATGCTCGGCGTGGGGCAGCTCTTGGGGCAACCGGTGCGCGAGCTGTCGCTGGGCGAGCGGATGCGCATGGAACTGATCGCGGCCTTGCTGCACTCGCCGGACGTGCTGTTCCTCGACGAGCCTACCATCGGCCTCGACGTGGTTGCCCAGCATATCATCCAGCAGTTCCTACGCGAGTACCAGCAACGACGGCGGGTAACGATTCTGCTGACGAGTCATTACATGAAGGACGTGGTCGCGCTCTGTCGCCGCGTGGTCATTATTGCGGCAGGCCAAATCATTTACGACGGGTCGCTGGACGGAATTACGAGCCGTTTTTCTGGGCAGAAGGTGATTTCACTGCTTTTGGCCGACGGTAGGAGGCCCCCTGACCTCGAACGGCTTGGCGAGCTGTTGGAAAGCAATCCGCCGAAGCTGCGAATTCGGGTGCCTCGCGACAAGGTGACCGGCGTGCTCACGCACATCTTCGCCCACTGCTCGGTGCGGGACGTAAGCGTGGAGGATCCGCCCTTGGAGGCGATCATCGCCGAGGTCTTCAGCCGGAGTTGAATGCCCAGCCATGCTCACGCGCCGCGCTCCGTATTGGACTATTCTTCGCATCAGCATGCAGGAGCGGCTGGTGTACCGGGCCGAGTTCGCCATGGGAACGCTCATGCGGTTCCTGCCCATCATCACGCAGATTTTCCTGTGGCAGGCCATCTTTTCGGCCATTGAGACGGAGCAGGGTAAGGGGACGATTGCTGGTTACTCGTTCCATGGCATGATTGCGTACTATCTGCTGACGACCGTCAGCCGCGCGTTTTCCAGCATGCCGGGTCTGGCGTCGGGGATCGCTCGGGATATTCGCGACGGCACGGTGAAGAAGTTTCTCGTTCAGCCAATCGACATGCTGAGCTTCCTGCTCATGCGGCGGATCGCTCATAAGCTGGTTTACTATCTGGTGGCCATCGGGCCGTTCGCCTTGGTGTTCTTCCTGTGCCGCGGTTTCTTCGGCGGCTGGCCGGAGCCGCCGGTGCTGGCGGCGTTTCTGTTCTCGCTGCTGCTCGGGTTCCTACTGGGCTTCTTTCTGGAGGCGACTTTGGGCATGATTGGGTTCTGGTTCCTCGAAGTCACCTCGCTCATGTTCGTGTACATGCTGCTGAGCTTTTTCTTTTCCGGACACATGTTCCCGATCGACCTGCTGCCCGGCGTTTGGGGCGACCTGGTCCGCCTGCTGCCGCTGCAATACTTGGCGTATTTCCCCGCCGCGATCTTCCTGGGCAAGGTGAGCGGTCCGGAGCTAGTGACCGGGTTGTGGATTCAGTTTGCGTGGATGGTGTTCTTCGCGGTGGCCGCGCGGGTGGCGTTCCACTTCGGTGTTCGGCGGTATAGCGGGTTTGGAGGTTAGCCATGGACCATTGCGATAGCAAGCCGCCTCTCTCGTCGTCCACGGCGTTCGCCGTTCGCCCCTCCTATCTTCGGGTTGCGCGTACGTTCTTGCGCAACAGTCTGGTGCGTGACATGACGTTCCGGGCGAACTTCCTGATTGATACCGTATCGTCAATGGTTTGGGTTCTGATGAACTTGGGGTTCTACGTACTCATCTTCGAGTACACACCCATGATCGGCGCCGGCACCGGCTGGGGGAAGTATCAGTTTTTTCTCTTCCTGGGGACGACGCTCATCATCAACAGCCTCACGCGAGGGCTGTTCCTTGGCAACGCCATCGAGCTGAGCGAGCACATCCGGAACGGCACGCTGGACTTCATTCTATTGAAGCCCATCGACACGCAATTCCTCGTTTCGCTGGGGCGGATTGAATGGTCGGCCCTTGGACCGTTGGGATTCGGCGTACTGTTGATGGGGCACGCATTCTGGCAGTTGGGCTACGTGCCGGGGCCGCTGGCGGTTGTGTTGTTCATTTTCTACGTGGCGTGCGGCTCAGCGATCTACTACAGCCTGATGATCGCCCTGTCGGCCACGGCCATCTGGTTTGGGCGGAACCAGTCGCTACTAGACTTCTGGTTCTACATCACGAACTTCTCCCGCTATCCAATGGAGATCTACCGGGGCGCGTGGGGCGACCCGTTGCGTTGGACGTTCACGTATCTCGTTCCCGTACTGGTCGCCGTGAATGTTCCGGCTCGCATGGTAGTGCGACCGCTCGACGTGCAAACGGCGGCCGACTGGACGCTGCCGCTATTCACGATTTTCGCGACCATTGTCAGCCTAGCCGCCTCCCGTTGGATATTCCAGCGAGCGCTGTTAAGCTATCGAAGTGCGAGTAGTTAGGACAATGTGGAAGAGGAGACGGTTTTGGTCGCTTCCGCCGATCATCAGTTGGCCCAGTTCTCCAGTTTCAGGTTGGGAATCTGCCGAAAGTGCTTGACGTTTCTCGTTACCAGAGTCGCCTGTCGGGCCAGCGCGATGCTGGCGATCAGCAGATCCGCCCGGCCAATTCGTCGGAGCCCGGGTTGCCGTCGTAGCCGGTCGAATGCGGTTGCCGCATCGGCGTCCACCATGGCGACCGGCAGCTTGGCGAGATCGGAATCCGTCCGGCTAAGCCAGTGCTGTGCGCGTTGGAGCTGATCGCCGTCGGCCGCTTTGAGCAGAAAGTCAAACCGTGCCCGCAAAATCTCAATTCTCGTGATAATGGTGATGCCGATGGCGTCCGTGGCATCCTCCGCGCGAGCCGTGACAAGGGGATGGCCTCGTGTCAGAAGGGAGAGGATGTCCGTGTCGAGCAAGACCATCATTTGGTCTCCTCGACCATGGGCCGGCCACGTCTTTGGAAGACTTCGTCCATCATCTCATCGTGGTACGGATCGTCCTCCCAGGCCCCGGCCAACTGCATGATCTTTTCCCTTTGGGCGGGAGAGGTTCGCAGCCAGTCCTCAATGGCAGCCTTCAAGAACCGCCACTGCTGGCGGACCGGTCGCCCGGGGAGCCTCTGATGTTGGAGTGCCTCTAACACGTCATCTTGGGAGACGCGAAGATAGGCTGCCGCCTCTTCGAGCGTGAGAACCTCAGGCAGCGTCGGTGATGGCGGTATTTCGATCGTGGACTGGGGCAAGGTTTGCTTCTCCTGTTCACTCAGCGAGCGAAGACCAAGCGGTTGAGGCTGGGGGCTGATAGCCTACTCTATTCTACTGCCGTGCTCGGGTGATTGACAAGCTCCATCTGCCACGTGGTCGAACCTGGGACCGTAACCGTTCACGGGGCGGCGCAGGCAGTTTTCGCCGCTGTATGCGAAGGGGA
>CAZASB010000187.1:0-9471 GCA_964487655.1 uncultured Planctomycetaceae bacterium | reverse complement strand
AACGGGATCAAGCCAGTTGGCCTTGACTCGCACAAACTGAACACGCCAGGACAGTTCCATTTTGCGGCGGAAACGGTGGATCATTGGGAAAGAACGCCCTTTGTGCCGCGAAAATTGGGACAGTCCCCCCGTGAACGGTTACGGCAAGGGCTCGCGAAGGAATAAATGGCCGGCTTTGGCGGGCTGCGGTGTTACTGCTCGATCTTTGCCTTATCGCGACGGCGGCTGGGCTTGCATACAATGAGCAGGCCGAGCCCCACGGCGAAGATGACCAGGGCATAGGGCAGCACCCAAGGCGATGCGCTGCGCTCGGTCTTGCCGCCCTCCTGTTGCGCCCACGCCTGCCCGGCGAAGGCAAGCCAGCAGGCGGCCGCGAAACAATAGAGAAGAACGCGACGCATGAAGGTTCGCAAGTAGGTCATGGATGCAACTCCCTCCGTTCACCTTGGTCGATCACACGCGACGAAATTGCGGCGTCCGGGGCAACGGCCAACCACGCGTCGACCGGCCGGGCGATGCGGCGGAACTCCGCGGTGGGCATGGCCACCGTGTCCCAACTCGGTGAAATGATGTGCGCGGCCGCCGCGTAATCGCGCAAGCACACTCCCACGAAACCGTATAAACTATTACGATAACGGAAAAGCTGGGTTTCCGGAAGCGGGGCTCGGTTCGTCAATACATCGTACGCGAACACGAACAACGCCCGAAACGAATCACCGAACAGTTCCTCCCACTGAGCCAGACTGACCAGATCGTCGCGAGTCGACCAGTTCTTCCAGTACTGTTTGCCCACCTCTCCGGCAGGGAATCGACGCCCCTTCACGTCGACCAGCCACGTGACATTGCCAGGCGAGGAGACAATGAAATCGAGGCTTTTGATCGTACAGCCGTTGCTCAGTACGCTCCGCTTGGCTTCGTCGACTGCCACGTAGGGCACGCCGCGGCTGCGAAGATATGCCTCAAACGCTACCTCGTAGTGATTATCGCGTTTCATGAGCCGATACCAGCCGAATGATCGTTCAGAGAACCTTCCTGTGTCGATTATACCCCAAATGACCGTCCAGATGACCTTTCCGTGTCGATTATACCCCAACTGGCTGGCCTAGGATATACCCGTTGCAGGTCGGATCAAGAAACGAATTTTTAGCCAGCCAGGGCACTTCCCCAACCAGTGGCGGCCGGGTATACTACGATTTTGGGTCGATGCCACCGTTGTCAAATCCCCGGAGGACAGGGCATGAAAAAGGACGAAATCCTCACCAAACTCGCCGCCGGAGAGATCTCCGCCGAGGAGGCCTCCAAGCTCTTGGATCAGGCGGAAACGGAGAACCGTGGATCGCTCTACTGCAAGGTCAGCCAGAAGGGCGCCGTAAGCATATACGGTCTCCAACGGATGCCTGTAACCCTTTACCTTGAGCAATGGGAGCGGCTTCTGAACTTCAGCGATGAACTTCGCAAGTTCCTGGAAGAGCACAACTCCGAGCTGAAACGGAAAGGGAAGTGAGTGCAACTGCGGACGGCGCTGCCGTCCCCCATTTTTGCCTAAGGTTTTCAGAAAGGAACACGGAGCGTGACTAGTATCTACGTTGGCAACCTCTCTTACGATGCGACCGAGGAGGATATTCGGCAGGCATTTGCCGAATTTGGTGAAGTCGCTTCCGTTAACATCGTTTCGGATCGCGAGACTGGTCGGCCCCGCGGCTTTGCCTTTGTCGAAATGCCCGACGGCGCGCAGGCCAAAGAGGCGATTGAAAAAGTCAACCTGACCGAAATCGCCGGCCGTTCAGTTACCGTCAATGAAGCTCGCCCGAAGAAGGATCGGCCCCCTCGTAGCGGTGGTGGCGGCGGTGGTGGCGGTCGTGGCGGTCGTGGCGGTGGCGGTGGTGGCGGCGGCGGACGCGGCGGACGCTGGTAACGGCTTCCACCTGGAATCGGCTGCTCCCGCAGCCGACCGGAGAAATTTAGCCTGCGACATGGAGACAGGCTCACGGGGATGGACTGCGCAAGCAAGACAGGATGGTTCGCGGTTTGTCCGTTTCGCGGTCAAGGCAGTTGTTTCACGAGTGGGCTGCGAGCCAAGACGGCGGACCAGCCCTCTTCCTATATTTCTTTGCGCGGGCCGGGAGAGCATGCCGCGAATCGGCGGTTCTTGCCGTGGCGGTTCGACTGCGACACGCAGGGTCGCGACGGCATCGCGCTAAGGCCGTCCCTCGCTCTTCGCGGACGCCAATCTTTGATCGTCTCCCCCAATTCCGGGGCCTTCTGGCCGAGTTTGTTGATTATGTGATAGAATACCAAGGTTTTCGCATCCTCGCGGGGCACGTCTTATGTCGGAAGAACCACTCATTGCCGTATTTGTTGATTTTGAGAACCTGGCTATCGGGGTTCGCGATATGAAGGCCGGGCAGTTTCAAATCCACGTGGTGCTCAAGCGTTTGCTGGAGAAGGGCCGCTTGGTATACAAGCGCGCCTACTGCGACTGGAGCCACTACCGCGATGCCGTCAAGGAGTTTCACGCCCAGGGAATCGAACTGATCGACATCCCGCAAAGCAAGATCAGCGGAAAAAATAGCGCGGACATCCGCATGGTGGTCGATGCCTTGGACCTCTGCTATTCAAAGGCGCATATCGACGTGTTTGCCCTCATTTCCGGCGATAGCGACTTCTCTCCACTCGTTTCCAAGCTGAAGGAAAACAACAAGCGGGTGATCGGGTGCGGCGTGAAGCGGTCTACTTCCGACCTGCTCATTGCCAATTGCGACGAGTTCATCTACTACGACGACCTGATTCGCACGGCGAGAAAGACGCCGACCGTGAAGAAGAAACCCAAGGCAGCCGGCGACAAGGCCGACGACGCCAAGAGCGACGAGGACAAGCGGGAGGAAGCCGTCGAACGCGTGCTGGAGGTGGTCCATTCCGTCGAGCAAGATTACGACCCCTTGTGGGGCTCAACGCTGAAGCAGGCGATACGACGGATTCATCCGGGTTTCAGTGAAAGCTACTACGGCTACGGCAGCTTCTCGGACCTTCTCGAAGACTTGAAAGCCCGCGGCCACGTGGAGCTTGACTACGACGAAAGCCGAGGAAACTACAAAGTGCGACGCGCGAAGAAGTAACGAGCAATCACCTCCCAAACATCCCGCTGGCAAGCCCGCTGCTGTATTTCCCTCCTCAAAATTCTTTCGTCGACGGCGAAAGCTGCCCTTATAGAGGCCACTTAAGTCAGGCATACCCTTAAAGGTAGGGTTGCAGGCTTAAATATAGCCAGTTAAAATAGCCAAAAAGACAACTCGTGGGTGTTGATGCCGCGGCGAAAACGGCCTGCGGTATCTGAATCGAAGGATTGACGCCAATGACCATATCAACCCAGCATATCTCGTCGCAACAACTCAGTAGCCCGTCCGAAAGTGGCCGGTCCGAAGTGGAACCGATGGAGATTCTCATTCGGGAGCACCGGGTGACCGAGCGAGCGTTGAACTGTCTGGAACGGATGGCGGAGCGATGGACCGGCCACGGCAAGCGAGAGAAGTTCGACATCCAAGCCGTTCGAGAACTCGTTCATTTTTTTCAGATGTTTGTGGAAGCGTGGCACTTCCGACGCGAGGAAGTCTATTTCGCCGCAACGGGCGTGGAGTTGAAAAACGTCGAAGTGTACGAGGGAGGCGACTGCTCGTTCCACGATCACCAACGATGCGCTGTGCATTTGCGCGGCATCGAGCAAGCGATTGGCATTCTTGCCAGAGGATCTGACGTGGACAATGTCGCCGATCTCGACCCCCCGTCCGCGGAGTCGGAGTCGTGGGTATCGTCGCGGCCAGCCGAAGCCCAGGCCGCGTACCGAGCGTTTGGCGAGCATGCCCGCGCGTACGCGGATATCTTGCTGAAGCACATTGAAGACGAAGAGGACTTCATGTACCCATCCATCGAGCAGCGGATTACCCCTGACAAGAAGCTGGCTGCCGAGATGGCATTCCGCATGGCATCTCGCGAGGAGATCGACCCGCTTCGGTTGGACGAGTGTCTGGCCACCGTCGGACGCCTTGCCGATCGATTTGGCGTTCTACCGCGTTGATAGGTTGCCTCTATTGACCTACGACCCCTACTTAACCCAGGTTCGCGACTTGGCGACCGGAATGGGGCCGTTTTTTCGGTAGGGTTTGCCTTTCTTACTCAACTACTACGGCCGTCACGTCCGATACTATCGTCACAGCCAGAGCGGGCCGCTCCGAGCGGGAGTGCCCAGAAGTCTTGTTCGTATAACCTACTCGGATTGAAGAACATGTTGCCACACCGCAAACACCCATCGCTATTGGTCGGATTGCTTGTCCTCTTGGTGGCCGTACCTGCCGTGGGAGACGACCTCCGAGACTTACAACTCTGGGCGCCTGCCGAGGTTGGCCCCTACGGAAACGGTCCGCAGCCTCCCGAAGGGTTCTTCTTCACCTTCGACCAGATGTTCTGGTACATGACTCGGCCAGCCACCCAGGTGATTGGCCGTCCAGGCGCGACGCGCGAAGTGTATTATCAACCGTCCGACCCCGGCGACCCGATCCAGTCAATCCAAGGCAATAGTCACGACACGAGTATGCTGGGGGCGCCAGGTATGTCCGGCAGTCAGCGATTCGAAATCGGACGCATTGTCGATCGCTGGGGATGGTTCGTCAGCGCGTACAGCCTTCATGCTCAGAGCCAGCAGGCGATCATGGACAATGCATCTGTGGTGTTTGATGACCCCCAGTATGGTATAGACAACCGACGCTATCTACAAGGCTATTTCCTCCTTTCCCCCAGTCCGGTCACGGTAACTCCGACAATGTTCAACCTGCCGGTCGACTTCGATAAGTTGGTCGTGACCAACCGCACGAAGATGTGGAACGTGGAATTGAACGCCCTGCTCCGCACGAAGCAGATGCACGCGGGCGGATTCTTCGAGTTCTTTGCCGGGGCGCGCTACATGGAAATCAACGACCAGTACATGGTCGAGGGCTGCAGTGCGAGAGAGTTGAATCCTGGAACGCGCGGCGTGAACACGAACGGTTCTGGGTGGGCCATTGCCGTGCCACCTCACCGCGGCAGCGGAGACGATGACGATGACGACGACACAGGGGAAGAGTACGACGAGTACGGCTACCGAATCAACTCACAAGGGGAACGCCTGGGCTTCGCAACCGGGGCCCTGGGCGACAGCCTCTGGGATACGCAGGCAGACAACCACGTGATCGGCCCGCAAATCGGCATGCGTTGGTTCCGGCAGCACGGACGCTGGCGGCTCTCCAGCGAAGGTCGGTTCTTCGCTGGCATCAACAACCAGAGCGTCACACAAACCGGCTACTTGAACTCCGAAGCGAACGGAAGCGTGCTTATAACCGGCATGCCAGCCGGCGTAAACACCTTGGGATTCAGCCATAGGACAAGCGAAGTGGAGTTCAGCCCGGCCTTTGAAGTGCGACTCGACTTGCACTACCAAGTTACACGAGCCGTTTCGCTCAAAGCTGGTTGGACCGGTTTCTGGATCGATTCGATCGCTCGCGGCTCTGCCCTGGTCGACTACAACATCCACGACCCGATCAATGCCTACTCCACCATGGGCATCGACATGGCGGGCAACAAGCAGAGCGTGTTCGCCCACGGGTTCAACATCGGTGTTGAAGTGAACCGGTAACCGCCGGTCGTGCGTTCAACTGGCGTCGA
This sequence comes from uncultured Planctomycetaceae bacterium, assembly GCA_964487655.1. Taxonomy (GTDB): domain Bacteria; phylum Planctomycetota; class Planctomycetia; order Pirellulales; family Thermoguttaceae; genus PWXP01. The sequence continues at coordinate 3,780 of CAZASB010000187.1, read as the reverse complement.
TACTTCAGGCCCTGCTCGACACGCGGGGCCTTTTTTTTTGTTTCAGCTTCCGCAACTCGTCCAACTCGGCTTCCAGCCTGTGCCTTAGTGGGCTTTCCGGACGCAACTCATCAAGCAGCGTCTCTGCCCGGGCGAATGTGTCCTCACTGCGGTCGCCACTACAAAACAAACGTCGCCAGGTTCGAGAAACCTCGTTTTCAGTTAACAAACTTCACCTCTTGGCCATCGGGGAAAGGGACTCTGGACGTATCTTCTCGAATTCCGTCGCCAGAACGTCCACCGTGCGACGGATCTGTTCTTCAGTGTGCTGGGAGGTAATAAAGAAACGCAATCGGGCAGCCGTCTCTTCCACGGCCGGATGCAGAATCGGCAAGACGTTGATCCCCTGCTTGAGTATGGCGTCGGAAAGCTGCAGGCAATGGATTGAATTGCCGAGGATAATCGGAATAATCGGCGTCCCGCTACTCATGCCCGTATTCAGCCCGCGCTGCTTGGCCAACCGCAGGAATAGCGCCGAATTGTCTTGCAGTCGGGCGACTCGCTCCGGTTCGGCTCGGAGCAGGCGGAGCGACGCCAGCGCGGCGGCAACGGCTGGCGGCACCATGGCGGCGGAGAATACGAAGCCGGGCGTTGTGTACTTGAGGTATTCAATCAGGGCCGCGCGGCCGGCGATGAACCCGCCGCCGGAGCCCATTGCCTTGCTGAGCGTGCCCATCCATATATCCACGTCGTCACGAGCGATGCCTCCGAAATGCTCGGCGATACCGCGCCCGGTGGCTCCAATGGTACCGAACGAGTGCGCCTCGTCGATCATCATCAGCGCCTTGTGCCGTTTGGCGACTTCGACAAACCGCGGCAGATCGGGAATATCGCCGTCCATGCTGTAGGCGCCCTCGATGACAATCAATACGCGGCGATACTCGTGTCGGTAATCGCGCAGCAGTTCGTCGGCGGCACGCCAATCGTTGTGCGAGAAAGGGCGACGCCGCGCGCCGGAAAGGATGCATCCCTGCACAATGCTGTTGTGCGCCAGTCCGTCATGAAGGACCAGATCGCCGGGTCCGAGTAGGTGGCCGATAACCGTTTCATTGGTCGCGTGGCCGCCATACATGCAGAGCGAGCCTTCGGTTCCAAGGAAATCAGCGATTTCCTGTTCCAACTCCTTGTGAATTACCTTTTCGCCGCCTACCAGTCGGCTGGCCGAGGCGCTCGAACCGTAACGATCAACCGCCTCCTTGACAGCGAGGTTGACCTTCGGATCCCCTGACATGCCAAGGTAGTTGTAGCTGGCGAAGTTGACGACCTCGCGCCCGTCCAACTGGGTCACGTTCGTTGTCAACCCTTTGAGCGGGTTGAAGAATGGGTTGCGAAGCCCCGAAAGTTTGAGCATACCCAAACTCTGTTTCAGTCGCACATATTCCGGGAACTCGGCAATCTGATAGTTCTCGGAGGGGATGTCGGCAGAAACGCTTGCGACCTTTTTCTTGCGAAGCGTCGTACCGAGGTACTTTTCCACCGCGGCAATCACGTCATTTGCCGTTTCGAGGTCGGGAAGGACGTCTTCGGGGAATCGGCCTCCGAACCGTTCTTCCAGCCCGGCAAGAATCTCCATCCGTTCAAGCGAGTCGAGGCCCGTCTCGACAATCGGCGTATCGAGCGCGAGGCCGGATACCCGCTCCTTGCCCACGCGATGAATCTCGTCAATGACCGATTCCGCCACTCGCTTTCTGGCGGCAACCCCATGATCCGTGGTCAGGTGGAGGTCTTCGGGTTGCGTGGGAGGAGCTTCGGCCGGTACGGCCCGCACCACGCGTCCAACCGCTTCGCCGTGGGCCTGCTCCGCGCGCCACTCCCCCACCACGTCGAGCGAGTGGTCCAGATAGCTGTCGCGACATGCGTGTCGCTGAATCTTGTTGCTTGACGTCTTGGGTACGCTGCCGGCGCGAATCAGCACGATCCCGTCGAGGCTCAACTCGTGCTCGGCGGCCACCTCGCGGTGGATATGTTCGCAAATCGAGTCCAGATCAGCCGTCTTGTGCCGAGCCACCTCGTGGACGACAATCAATTTCTCCCGCCCGCCTTCCTCGACGGTAAACGCCGCGCCGCAGTCGGGCCGAAGACGCGGATGCGCCTGCTGCACGGTGTGTTCGATATCCTGCGGATAGTGATTCACACCGCGGAAGATAATCAGATCCTTCAGCCGCCCAGTAACGAACAACTCACCATCGAGCAGGAAGCCGAGATCGCCGGTGCGCAAGAAGGGGCCTTCGCCCGTATCCTTCAGCGTAGCCTGAAAAATGGCCTTGGTCACCTCAGGCTGCCGCCAGTAGCCCATCGCCACACTTGGGCCACGCACCCAAATCTCGCCAATCTGACCTGATGGGCAGCGAGTCAGGCTTTCCGGATCGGCAATGACGGTCTGTTGGTCCGGCAGGCTCTGACCGCATCCGACCAGGGCCCGCACGCCCTCGTCGTCGGGTTCGGCGTCTACCACTCGGCCAGAGACGAGCGAGCGGGCCTCAAACGTACGGATGACCGATGTCTCGCCCCGAAAGCCCCCGGATACAATGAGCGTGGCTTCCGCCAGCCCAAAACACGGATAGAACGCCTCACGCCGGAATCCACACGGGCCGAATGTCTCGCAAAACTGGTTGATCGTCTCGGCTCGGACCGGTTCGGCCCCGTTGAACGCAACATCCCAACTGCTCAGATCGAGTGTCGCCCTCTGCTCTGGCGTGATCTTTCGAACGCACAAGTCGTACGCAAAATTGGGACCTCCGCTGGTCGTCGCCTTGAATCGCGTGATGGCCGCAAGCCAACGGTACGGCTTCTGGAGGAAACTCATTGGCGACATGAGCACATTGGGTCTCCCCAAATAAACCGGCTGTAAAATGCCGCCGATGAGCCCCATGTCGTGGTAGCTGGGTAGCCAAAACACGCCGTCCTTGCTCCGCGTGTGCTCAAAACCATACGCAATCAAGGCCGAATTATGCACCAAGTTCGCGTGATTGAGCATAACCCCCTTCGGTGTGCCCGTCGAACCCGACGTATACTGTAAAAACGCCAGCGTATCACCACGGATCTCGGGCGGATCCCACTGATCCTCGATGCCGGCCGGCACGCGGCAGGTGGCCAGCCACGTCAGTTCCTTCAGGTGCGGCGTCTCGCCAATCAGCGGCTCGACGCGGTTGAGCACCGTATCGGTCGTCAGGGCGACCTTGGCTTCCGCGTCGTCGGCAATGGCCTGGATGCGGGCAAGCGATCGATTTCGCCGAGGTGGGTAGACGGGAACAGCCACCACGCCGGCATATAAACAGCCGAAGAAGGCGGCAATGAACTCCAAACCTGCCGGGTAGAGCAGCAAGGCGCGCTCTCCGGCGAGATCCCATTCCTTCATCCACGCGGCAATGGCCCGCGCTTGGCGGTCCAATTCCTTGTAGGTCAACTCGACCTGTTCGTGCTCACCGTCAACCAGATAGACGAACGCCGTCGCGTCGGGTTGGCATCGCGCGCGGTGTCGCAGAAGTTGAACGAAGGTGGAAGGGCCAAAGAATGTTCCGGGTAATTGATCCTGATGCACGACGGTTGAAACTCCCCGCAGAACGGAACCGCCGGTAGCCAAACCGATCTCCCTCCCAGCAGGTACCGGACAAATGCCAATTTACGACAGTTTAACAGAGAACGCCACGCAATGCAAACGGGGCACCCCCCTGAACATCTCGGATAATCGATTGCCTCCCCGGGATAAAAAACGTCCGATCTGACAAACTCCGCCCAACC
>CAZASB010000186.1:0-9510 GCA_964487655.1 uncultured Planctomycetaceae bacterium | reverse complement strand
GTGCCTACTACATTGGAGCGGCCTGCACCTAGAAACGGAAGAGCCCTATTTCTTCGCGGCGTCTTCCGGGGCCTTCAGCAAAATCTCGTCGCCCGCTTCGATGCCCTCGAGAATCTCGGCCTTCTCGTCGGTCTTGCGGCCGAGGATCACGGTCTGTCGCCGCGGCTTCGCGCCCTCGCGATACAGCCACACATACTGTTTGTTGACATCCCAGTCGTCGGCAAAAACCGCCTTCGGCGGCACGGTCAACGCGCGACGCTGCCGGTAGGGCGTGAACTCCATCTTGCACGTCATGCCTGGCATGAGCGGCTCGGCCTCCAGGTTGAGGCTCACGCGAAAGATGGCATCGAACTCCGTGTCGGCGTTGGGCACGCGGTCGATCCGTTCCAGGCGAGCGGATAGCTTCAGTTCGGGAAAGCCGGCCGGCGTAGCGGTTCCCTGCAATCCACGGGGCACGTCGGCAAGATGCTTCTCCGGCACCGATGCGCGAACGACGAGCGGTCGGGGGTCCACAATGGTCATAAACACGTCGTTGGCGGAAATCGATCCGTTGCTCCGGAGACTCTCCGCCGAGGAACCGCGCCGCCACTTCCCATCGACGCAACGCCCGTAATACACGACACCCTCGGCCGGAGCCGCGAGAGTCATCAGCTTGTGATCCATTTCCAGTTCCGCCAGCCGCTGCTCGGAACGCTCGCGAACGACCTTGGCCTTTTCCGCCTCCAGCCGCGCCTGTTCAAGCCGTAACGGAAGCGTCTCCTGAAGCAATTTGCCCGCCAAGATCGCACGGTCGGCGCTCTCTTGCATGCTCGTTTCCTGGCGAGGCAGATCGATTTCGGTGGTTCGCTGGTGGAATATCTCCGTCCGGTCGAGCAGGAACTTCGCCCGCTCCACGGCATTCCGAGCCCTACGCAATACGATCTCCTCGGTCTCCTCGGTCAGTTCATCGGCCTTGTACATCTTCTCCAACTGGGTAAGCTCTTCCTGCTGATATTCGAGCGTCTGGCGGCTCTGCTCCAGGATGACGTCGGCCGTACGCCGACTCAGGGGGCCCTCGGTCTTCAGGTAATAGCGGCGGTCTTCTTCCGTCTGGTCGCGCTGCCGCTGGACGGCCGCCAGATTCACGGGCGCCAGGCGTTCCAAGGTATGTAATTCGAGTTCGGTTACCTTAAGCGTCAGCGTGTTTAGGGCCAGATCGCGTTTCAGGTCGGCAATAGCCTGGTCGATATCGTCCGGCTCGAAGCGGACCACAACTTGCCCCTTGTCGACCCGCTCGCCATGCTCGGCTGCCGTCACGACCTTGTAGCTCGACCAGACCTCCGGCCGCAAAACCAATTCGTGCATGCGTTGGGCCTCGAACACCCCGTCCAGCGATAGCTTAACGACCAACGGCTCGCGTACGACCTTGTGGGTTTCCGGCTTCTCGCCGTTGGGCTTCCCGGCCGGCTTCTTCTCGACTGCCGGCTTCGAGGCTACTGGTTTCTCGGTCTCCGGCTTCTTCTTGGCCGACTTCTCTTCAGCCGGTTTCTCGTCCGACGGTTTTTCCGCCGTTGATACCGACTGTGCCGATTCTTCGGCCGGTTTCGCGTCCTCGGCCTTATCAGCTTTACCGTCTTCCTTGGCGTCGTCGGCCGATGCCATGCCGGCCGGCGCCGTGTCCTCGCCCTTTTCCCGTGCCGAAGCGGCAATCGCGGGCAAACCTATCAGGACCAACAGCAGCAAGGTGGTTAATGCCGAGCAAATCTTAAATCGCATGGAGTGTTCCGTGAATGTTGGGAGGGTGGTCGTTCTAGCAGGTGGGCCGTGCGTAGGAACTGCGCGAGTCGGAGAAACTGCGCGGATCGGGAACTCCTATATTGTCGCACATTCCAACGGAAAAGCAACTAGCTTGCCCAGCCGACAAAGTCGTAATAATCCTCGCAACCTAATCAGCGTTGTTCGCCAGATCATAACCGTTCACGGGGGAACTGTCCCCTTCGACCGGTAAGGGGACGGTTACGCCAGATCGAGCCGCTGCCCAATGGGTGGGTGACTGTGGAACAGGACGACTTCGAGCCAATGGGGATCGGGATCGTCCTTGTTCAGTCGAGCTAATTTGAGAAATGCCGATCGGTACGCGTCGGGCTGTCCGGTCGCTCGGAGCGCATAACGGTCTGACTGCCGTTCGAAACGGCGACTCAGTGCGTTTTGCAGCGGCTCGACGAGCAGGCCGAATACGGCGAGGCTCAGCATGATCAGCGGGAGTGCGGCAACAGGCAAACTCCCATAGTCGAGCTGCCCGCCCCAACCGACGGACCACCCGGCTAGCGCACGGTCGCACAACCAGAAGCCGGCGGCGCCGGCAAGCAAACCGGCGGCCAGCAGCTTGGGTAGGTGCCGGTGCGCATGGTGGCCAATCTCATGGGCAAAGACGACCGCCGTTTCATCGAGCGTGAACTCGTCCAACAGCGTATCGCCCAGTAAAACGCGCCGCGTTCGTCCCAGTCCGGCCAGCATGGCATTGGCCTTCTTCGTCTCGGCACTCAACCCCAACCGGTATACGCCTTCAATCGATAGCCCGGCAGGTTCGGCCAGGGTACGGATGCGCTCGGCCAGATCAGGCTGGTCAAGCGGTTCGACTTCATAGAACAGCGGCAGGATAAGTACGGGGAACATTTGCCCCAACACCACGCTCACCAGAAAGAACGCGCACGCGGCGACTAGCCACCAGTACGGCCCACATAGCCAGATAACCCAGAACAGTGCGAGGAACATGGCCAAGGTAAGCGCCGCGCCCAGGCCAAGCCGTTTCCCGTACCGAACGAGCCACTGGCGAAACGACTGCGTGCTCATGCCGTAGCGATGCTCCAGCACGTGCCCGGCAAAAAACGAAAGTGGAAACGACACGGCCACATGTAGTCCAAACACCACAAAGTAGAGAGCAGCCAGCCGGAGCGTATCGATGCGGGCCAGCAGTGGCGAACCTGAAAGCCAAGCATCCACCGGACGAGCTAGTAGCAGCGCCGCAACGGCCAAATACGCCAGATCGAGCCCCTTATCGGCCAGATCGCACCAGAGCTGCGCCTGCCCATAACGCTTCGCCTCGGCAAGCTGCTCCGGCGTCATTTCGTTGGAAGCTGGGAGTTGGGAGCTGGGAGATCGGAGATCGGGGCCGGAGCTATCAGTCCCGCTCGGATTCGGCATTCGAGAGTCGTCGTTCATTCGTCACTCCCCCTCCGAATTGCCAAGTGTCAGGTGTGGGATCTGAGATTTCAGATTTCAGATTTGAGATCCAGTTCAGCAGCCGCTCGTTCCGCAATCACTCAGTACGTAACGCCTGCCACCTGACAACTGACACCTATTCTCCCGGGATCGTTTCGCCGCGGGTGAGGTCGTCGAATGATTGGCGACGGCGGATGAGGTGGGCGCCGTCGGCACGGAGGAGGACCTCGGCGGCCAACGGTTTCGAGTTGTAGTTCGAGCCCATCACAAACCCATAGGCGCCGGCGTTCTCGATGACCAGCAGGTCGCCTACTTCGGCTTCCGGCAGTCGCCTCGTGCAAACGAACCCACCCTCCTCTTGCGTGAAAATATCGCCCGACTCGCACAGCGGACCGCCAACAATCACGTCGCCCTCGGGTCGCGACCTATCGCCATCAACCGGGGCAATGGCCATCGGATGATAAGCGCCATACAGGACGGGGCGAGCGAGGTTATTGAACCCGGCATCGACCAGGTAGAACGTGTTCTCCGCTTGGCGTTTGACCGCTCGGATTTCGGCAACGAGGTAGCCGGCCTCGGCCACCAGGTAGCGGCCGGGCTCGATTTCGAGCCGCACCGGATGATCGAACCGCTCTTCCAGTCGGTGTCGGGCCGTGTCCCAATGGCGGTAGTAGGCGTCCAAGTCAACGTACTGCTCGCCTTCGCGATAGGGGACCGGCAGACCGCCGCCGGCACTGATCGACGTAACCTGGGGGCCCACCTCGCAAGCGGCGTTTTCCATGGCCGCGCACACGCGACTCAAGTGCTCCAGATCGGTCCCCGAGCCGATGTGCATGTGCAAACCGGTTACCTTCAGGTCGAATTGCTTCGCCCGCGCGAGGCACTCGCCAAGCTGCTCGTGCCAAATGCCATGCTTCGATTGCTCTCCCCCCGTATTTGTCTTTCGGCTATGGCCGTGCCCGAAACCGGGATTCACCCGCAAGGTAATCTCTCCGCTCGGTGCCCGCCGCCCCCACTGATCGATCATGTCGGGCGAGCCGCAGTTGACGTGTAGGCCAACCTGGGCGCAAAGGTCGAGGGACTCGACATCGAAAATATCGGCCGTGTAGACGATCGGCGGAGGCGACTTGTTTGGCGCAAAGCCTGCTCGCAATGCACGACGCACCTCGCCGGCACTCACTGCGTCCACCAAGACCCCATGTCGACGCACGAGGTCCAAGATAGCCAGATTCGAGCAGGCTTTTTGCGCATATCGCACCTGATCGAACTGGGCCAGATCGCCGATGCGTTCGGTGATTCGCGCCTCATCGTAAACGAACACCGGCGTGCCAAACCGGCGTGCCAGTTCGACAACGGACATCCCGGCGATATCGGTTCGCGTGGTGGCGAAGCTTGCGGGTTCTGGCATGGTAATCCATTCGTCTCCAGATAAACGGTCACAGCTTCAGACCCACAACGGGGCCAAAGCCCCGGGGCTCGCTCAATGCGAGGAGGCGACTAGAAGCCGCCGGCTTCCCCCATGGCTTGCTGTGCCATCATGGCGCCGGTGCCGATGAGCCGAAGCACGCCCTCTTCCAGCGTGATGCGAGTCATCGATCCGCGGGGAATCGGCCGCGTTTCAATCTTCACGCGATCCTTCCCCACCGACTGGCTCAACGAAAGTTTCATCATACCGGCCATCTGCTTGGCGGAGTCGTCGTCGGCCAGCTCGGCCACCATGTCGACGATCGGCGCCAAGGTAACGCTGACCTTCGCGGGTGGGACGGCCTTATCTGGCGCTGCCTTCGAGGCGTCGATCACCTGCTTCAACTCGCTCACCGCGCTACGCCCGGCCGCGATGTAAACGCTCTTTTCGCCAATTCCGACGACCACGTCCATCTGATCGCCGACGAGCTTGCGCATCACCTCGGCCCCTTCATCCATGGCCTCGACGGGAACCGCCAGCACGTGCAGGGTAACGCCCTCGTGCGTCTCGCTGTCCAGCTTGAGATACTCTTCAGCTTTGGGATTCTCCTTGACAAGCTGCTGGACGAACTGCTTTACGAGCGATTCGATCTTGGCGCCGTCCGCCACGGCCCCGCCGACCACGAACGAGAACTGCTCGGGTCCGAGCTTGGCCACCATGCCTCCGTCGGCCGTCTTGGCGTCGATATTGTCTTCGATCGCTTCGAATAGCTCGGCCATGAGCGGTTTAGCGACGGCCAAGTCCTCGTCACTGAGCTTCTGCTTCTCGAGTTCCTCGGCGGCGGCCGACTTCACACCGGTAAGAAGCGTCTTGAATTGCGCCGCGTCCTCCTCGGTCATCTTCGACGACCACATCGCCGAAACGGTGGCGTCCGGCTGGTCGAAACCAGCGAAGTTCGTCGTGGCGTTCTGAACTTGCGCGAACTGCTCGGCCAGCTTGGCGCCTTCCTTCGCGCTTACGGCAACGTCGAGCGTCCCCTCGCCGGCCTCTCCATCAATTTTAATCCCCAGCATGAACTGATCCAGTTCATCCATCATGGTCTTCACCTGCTGGATGGACCGATCAGTCATCGCCTTTCGGAACGCATGCTGTTCCTCCGACTCGTCGGGCTGCTGCTGCATGCCCATCGCCGCGCCCATCTCCACTTGGCTAACGATCATCTGACGGATCCCTTCTGGCAAATTAGCCACATGGGCCATGACGCCCAGGTCGTACTTGCCCGACAGCGGGCCAAGCAGCTTGGTGGGATCATCGGGCAGGTTGGCCAGCGTTTCGACCTTGTCGGCCATCAGAGCCCAACCGTTTTGCTCCTTCATGACCAATGGCTGCATGGGCGATTGCACTTCATACGTGCCGTCACCCTTGTCGGTCGCCGGGAGGTTCACCGCGTTCATCGTGGCGGCGAGGGCCTTGATGTCGGTTGTAGGCAGGAACACGGCCAGAGAGAACTCTTCACCCTTGCTGTAAAGGACGGCGCCCCAGGGCCGCTTCGCGTCAAGTCCCTCCAACCCCTTGCCTTCCGTGCTCATCGCAATGACGCCGTCAAGCATTTTGGCTAGTTCCGGATTGCCCATCAACTTACCAAGGTAGTCGGCGTCCGTTCGCAAGGCATCGAAGCCTGAAAACGAAACCACGACAACCGGTTTCGCATCTTGAGCCAGACACGGAATTCCGCTGGCCAAGAGCATTGCCAAGACCAGCAACGAGAGTAGTTTTCTGTTCACAACTCGGTCTCCTTTGAAGAAACGTGTAGAGGCAGCGCGGCACATCCGCAAACAGTCAATCCGCTGAGCTTACTACATGAACCGACTCGTGAATAGGGCCGGGGGATGGCCCGGTAGATAGCCGCATCGGCCAAGAACGTACGTCGCCTCCGCGCAGCATCTCCATATTATCCAGATTACACGTTTAGCGTCATCCGGCTACCGTTCACGATAGGTAATCCGGCCTTTGGTCAGGTCGTAGGGCGAGAGTTCGACGCGTACGCGGTCGCCTGGCACAATGCGGATGAAGTGTTTGCGCATTTTTCCGGCCACGTGGGCAATTATCTTGTGACCGCTTTCCAACTGCACGCGAAATCGCGTGTTGGCCAGTGCCTCGGTTACCGTCCCCTCAACCTCAATGGCCTCCTCTTTTTTTGACATACCCCCGCTCCGACATGAGTCTGGATTCCATGGATTCCAGCCCATGGCGCCCGCAGGTGTCAAGGCCGGAAAGAAGGTCTCAATGTAGCAGATTCTACCGTGGTGTCCAGTGGACCTCGGCGGTTGGGACGTTTGCCCTGCATTTTTTTGCACGAAAACCCGGCGAAAACACCACTAACAATGATAGACGACCACATGCACACGACACGGGGAACATTACTATGCGACTGACACTTCGGACCATGCTGGCGCACATGGACGGCATTCTTGATCCGGAAGACAATGAAGACATTGAGCGGAAGATCGCCGCCAGCGAGTTTGCGTCGAACCTGATGCATCGGATTCGCGACGTGGTGCGACGGCTTCGACTTGGCGCTCCCGGCCTAGGCGGGCGAGGCCCCGCTTTGGATCCCAACACCGTGGCCGAGTACCTGGACAACGCCCTGCACGACAACCAAGTCGCCGATTTTGAGAAGGTTTGCCTGGAATCGGACATGCAGTTAGCCGAAGTTGCGGCATCCCACCAGGTTCTGGCCCTCGTTTTGGGCGAACCGGTCGAAATCGACCCTGCCGCCCGGCAGCGAATGTACCAGTTGCCCAGCGTAGCCTCCGAGACGGAGAAGGCATTGGAGGCTCGGCGACGCGAGAAGCCCGGCGTGCCCGACTATTTGCGAGAACCGCCCCGAAAGAGCCGTCTAGGATGGACCGTGGCCTTACTGGCCGTGGCCGGCTGCGTGTTTATTACCATTCTAGCAGCTACCGGCAGCCTGGACCCCTGGCTGGAGCATGCAGGCATAAAGACGGCAAAGCCGGACGTTGCCGAGGGCCCCCAGGTTCCCGAAACTCTGACCGATGGGGCTCACCCGACCGACGGGGCTATTCCTGCTGATCCCGCCACGGGGCCGGTAATCCCAGGCCAACCGACCGCGCCCCCCGAAACTGACCGCCCCGGAGAACCTGCAGCACGGGTGGCACAAGACGCCGCCGCGGAGGCTCCATCGCTGGTCAGCGAGACGCCTTCCGAAGCGATGCCTTCTGAGGTTCCGGCCGCGCCTGCGGAAGGCCAGCCTCGAACCCCCACGTTGGATCTGGCCCAGCCGATGGCTGCCTTGCCCGATGCGGTGAAGGAACCGGCCCCGGCGCCCGACAACGTCTCACGTCCGGCCTTACTGCCCGAAAGCGGGCCGATGCCTGCTCCGGAGCCCAGGGTGTTGGCGCCAGGTACGGAGACGCCGGCCGATCCGAGAGCAGGCACCCCGTCGGGACTGCTGCCAGGAGAGGCCGCCATGGACAAGCCACGCAACCCGGCACCGATGCCGGAGGGATCGCTTCCGGGCATCCTGGCTCCATCGGCTCCCGACGGCCCTGCGCCCCCCGCAGAACGGCCGGAGCAGATATCGCTAGGGCGATTGGCCTCGGATCGGCAGTTGTTGTTGCAGTATGATTCGGCGGCGGACGCATGGAACCGCGTAACCATGCAAACGGCCATTCAGCAGGAATACCCGCTTCTAGCCTTGCCGACCTACCGCCCGGTTGTGGCCTTTTCGGCAGGCGTGACCGCGCAATTGGTTGGTCCGCTCCAGGCCGAATTGCATCCGCTCGAGGGTGACCAAATGCCGATGCTGGAGGTCGCGTATGGCCGCCTGATCATGCATACGCTCGGACAGGCCGGATCGCGCATTCGACTGGCAATCGGCGAACGGTTGGGCATCATGACCTTTGCCGAAGCCGACTCGGGGGTGGCGATATACGTGTATCGTTCCGCCACGCCCGGAAACGACCCGGAGAGTGGCAACGCTCCCCTTGTGGCCGATCTCTGGGTAACACGCGGCAGGGTAGTCTGGCAAACCGACGGGGGCCAACCGGTCAACGTGGATACCAGTTCGCACATTTCGCTCGGTTCCGCCGCGTCGGAACCTCCCGAACCCAAGCCTGAGGCGGCGCCTGGGTGGGTAAGCGACGATCAATCGAGCCTCATCGACAAGCGCGCTTCGGCGGTATTGGTGGATGAGATCCAGGTGGATCGACCGGCCACCTTGGCGTTGCGAGAGGTGGCCGGAGGCCATCGTCAGCGCGAGGTCCGTTGGCTGGCAGTTCGGTGCCTGGGTCATCTGGGCCAGTTCGATCCCATGGTCGCCGTACTCGATGAAGAGGACTCGAAGACAGTCTGGTTCGACTACATTGACGAACTCCGGGCGGCCATGGCCCGCGCCCCCCGACTAGCTTCGGCGGTACGGGAGTCGCTGCAGCGTCATTATGGCCCGGATGCCGAGAAGATGTATCGGATGCTCTGGGGGTACTCGTCGGAAGATCTGAAGGGTGGGGCCGCTACCACGCTGGTCGAAGACCTGGAGCACGAGCGACTGGCCGTACGCCTGCTGAGCTACTGGAACCTACGCGATATCACCGGAGCTGGCCAGTTCTATCGACCAGAGCTATCCGCCGCCAAACGGCAACAGCCGGTTCAACGCTGGCGTGAACTGCTCGCAACCGGAGGCATCGTCCGTAAGATGGACGCCCCGCCGGCGAGTAGGTAACCGGCGACTCGTCGTCAGACTAAAAGGTTTGACCCGAACTTGGGTAATGAGCCACCGCATGGATGTACCATCCCCTTTTTAAGACGTCCCTAACGACTGTAATTCCTTTTGGGCGATCGGCAGGTTCGAGCTTACCTGCCGAATGTAGAACAGTTGTCCCAAC
>CAZASB010000185.1:0-9543 GCA_964487655.1 uncultured Planctomycetaceae bacterium | reverse complement strand
AGCGTGCCGAGCACGTTCAGCTTGGGCGCCGGCGGGAAGTCGAGGATCGACATGAACTCCGACATGAAATGCACTTGGCTGCCACGTTCCAGCACATTCACTCCCTTTTTCGTGGCGATGACCGGATCGCCGTCGAAGTACGCCGCACGCTGCTCGAACTGGGTGAAGTCCTCGATAGTCTTCAGCGCGCGCTGCGAACCGAATAACCGTTGCACATTCACGCCGCGCAATGTCGGCGTGTCGAGCCGGTGGCGGAACTGCTGCGGGCGGATATCGCCCACCAGGTGCGTCGTGCCGTTCGCATGACCATTGACGTGGCAGTCGAAGCACGTGACGCCCATACTGGGATTCAGCGACCGCCGATCGTCGGTCGCGTTGAACTGCTGCTGCGGGAACGGCGTGACCAGCAGCCGCAAGCCCTCCAACTGCTTCGGATTCAAGATGCCGTTGAACAGCTTGAAGTAGTTTTGCAGCGTGACCACTTGCCCCTGGGAAACGTCGCCCAGGTCGGTGCGAGTGGTCAAGAAGATGGCCGGTGGAAACTCCGGCAGCAGGTGCTCCGGCAGATCGAAGTCGAGGTCGAAGCGGGTCAGGTCGCGCCCTTCCTGCCGCTTGATTTCGTCAATGTGATGCCGTGGAAAGACCATGCCCCCCTCGGGATGGTTTGGATGCGGCAAAGGGAGGAATCCCTGGGGCCACAGCCCCTTGGCTCGGATGTCTTCGGGCGACATGGCGGCCAGTTCCTCCCACGAATTGACGCCTGCCGGCAGCTTCACGCGAACGCCTGCCTGCACCGGCTTGCCTCGCGCCATGGTCGCGCCCTCGGCCGACCGATCCGCCATGTCGTACCGCTGCTGGAGCAACTGCATGTGCTGCTCAAGGATTTTCGGCTTGGCGGCCGACATGCGGGCCACGGTCTTGTCAAAGTCCTCTTGCATGACGACCGGCGAGTAGCTGGTCGGGGGCTGTTGCGCCCACAGGGCCGCCGGTCGCGATAGGATCGCACCGAGCAGCAGTACGGCAAAAACCGCCATTGCGGTTCCAACGGGAATACGTCTCCAACTCATGACACCACCCTCCTCACTTGGAAAAGGAACGGAGAAACTCGATAACTTCTACTCTCATGCAATCTCGCGAAAACGCGCCTTCGGCGCCCCACATACGGAGCACTTGTCGGGAACGTCGCCCACCACGGTATTGCCGCACACGTCGCAAACGTGAATGGCGGCGGCCGGCAGGTCGCTCCCGGCGGCAAGGCTATTCATCGCCTCGCCGTACAGGTTGTCTTAAGTTGACATACGATTGGGTTCTTCCTTTCGGGGTTGTGGAGTGCTTGGTCTCGACGCGGTCTCTTCGGCTGTTTCCGACGGCGACCAGCCGATTCCAGCATGGCGAATGCCCGCCAGATCGGCCATTTCGTGTTTCCAGGTGGTAAGGTCGTCCCGATGGAATTGGCTGAGCCGGGTATGCCCGCATGCTCGGGCCATGACCTTCATCAGTTCGACCGAGGCCGTGAGGAACCGGGCCAGGCGGGCCGCCGACTGCTCCACGTTCAGCCGCGCCCGCAGGTGTGGCTGTTGCGTGGCAATTCCCGACGGGCAATTGTTCGTGTGGCAAACCCTCGCGCCAACGCAGCCGACCGCTTGGATGGCGGCGTTGGCAACGGCGATGGCGTCGGCGCCCATGCACAACGCCTTGATAAAGTCGGCCGGAGTGCGCAGCCCTCCGGTGATGACCAGCGTTACGTCGGACCGGCCTCGCCGATCGAGATGGCGGCGAGCGCGGGCCAACGCGGGTATGGTCGGCACGGAGATGTTGTCGCGGAACAGAAGCGGCGCCGCGCCCGTACCCCCGCCGCGCCCGTCGAGAATGACATAGTCAACGCCTGCCTCTAACGCAAAATCGATGTCCGCCTCGATGTGCTGCGCGGACATCTTCATCCCGACCGGAATGCCGCCGGTCAACTCGCGCACTCGCTGGGCAAACCGCCGGTAATCATCCGGCGTGGTCAGATCGACGAACGCCGGCGGCGAGATGGCGGGCTGCCCCTCGGTTATGCCGCGCACCTCGGCGATTCGGGCCATAACCTTGTTGCCCGGCAGGTGTCCGCCGGTGCCCGTCTTGGCAGCCTGCCCCGCCTTGAAATGAAACGCTTGTACCTTGCCGAGAACGGACTCCGAGTAGCCGAACCGAGCGGAACCCAATTCGAACAGATAGCGGGAGTTGGCGGCGTTCTCTTCGGGCAACATGCCGCCTTCGCCCGAGGCAATTCCCGTGCCTGCCAACTCGGCCCCCTTGGCTAGGGCCGTCTTGGCTTCTTCCGACAGGGCCCCGAAGCTCATGTCGGAAACGAAGATCGGAATAGCCAGCCGCAGGGGCTTCTTTGCATTGGGACCAATGATGACCTCGGTTCCAACCGCCACGTCTTCCTGCAGGGGTTTTGGCCTCAACTGGGCCGGTAAAATCTGGATGTCGTCCCACTGTGGGAGCATCGATTTGGGCACCCCCATGGCACCCATGAGACCGTGGCGCCCCATCTGCTCCAGGCCGTTGCGAGCCAGGGCGTGAATCAACTCCAGGGTTGGCTCAAACGGCGTATTCTTCGCGGCAGGGGCCTGCGACGCGCCAAAGATTTCCGTCGACGCCGCGTACCCTTCAGCCGACACATCGCCACCTTCAGTCGCCTCGTCGGAAGCTCCCTTCGGTACGTCCTGGCTCGCCGTTGCCGCCTCGTCGGCCATTCGACTGAACTCCGATTTGTCAGTACCGCACTGCGGGCAGAGCCAGTCATTAGGAACAGCGTCCCAGGGCGTTCCTTCCTGATCCTCGTCGTAAATATAGCCGCACAGGGAACACTCAAATCGAGCCATTCGTTGTTACTTCTCCTGTTTCCGGCAATCCGGACAAGTTCCCGAAAAATGAATCGAAAAATCATCGATCTTGAATCTCTGCAACTTCCCGTCAGGCAGGGGCAGTTGCTCGAGCGATTGATCCTCCAAGTCAATGATCTTGCCGCAGGTGGTGCAAACCAAATGGTGGTGGTGAGTCACGTTGCCATCGAATCGTGCCACGCCCATCTGATGGATCCGGCGAATGAACCCCAATTCCACCAGCGTGTCGAGCACGCGGTACACGGTCGTCCGAGAAAGCCGTGGAATCCGCCGCTGCACGGCTTCAAAAACACCGTCGGCGGTCGGATGGTCGTCCCGCTTTAGCACGGCCTCCAAGATGGCGCGCCGCTGCACGGTGACTGGAAGCCCCCGCTCCCGACACAATTCCTCGAACGCCCGCATTCGTGCGATAGCGTGTTCTTCTTGCATCACATTACCATTTGGTATAGTTTACCATTTGCAAGACGCGTGTCAACACCCCCTGATTACTGCCTTACAATCTGATGCAGATTCACCGGTGAAACTTGGGACAGTGCAGGAATGAAAAGCAATGGCCCGCTGCGGGGCCATGCGGCCTTTCCTTTTCAGGACGAGGTAGCTAGCTGTGCTTGCGAGACTTCTCGCTTGAGCGTTTGACGGCGGCGGTAGCGGCAGTCGGGGCGGGTTGTGAAGAACTCGGCAAGTGATTGCCAGTCGGCAAGCACCTCCGCAGCGCGTCCGCTCCATAGCGCGGTTACCCACTTCGTGTGCAATTGCCAGCCTTCATCGACAGTGCGCCCCGCTGCCATTGCCAGGGCGTACACATAGCATAGCTGAGCAGATGGATGAAGTCGACAATGGCAATATAGCCTTGCCTTTGGAAGTAACGTTTCCAAGCCGTCCAGTTGCACATTTGCCCATCGCCCATAAAGGCCTTGCGAGGCGCTTGGTCCAAGCCTCGGGCCGCGGCTTCCGCCGCCAAGGTGCGACCACAGGCATCGGCTCTCGTGGATCGACGGTACTGATCGACGTGCTCGGCACCGAGTGCGACGTCGATCGGTGGCCGGGCGCGACGAGCACGGCGGAAAGGATTGTGCTGTACGCCCTGCCGCCGACCAACCCGCTGATGCCGTTGGTGGACCGGGCGATGGAATCAAACATGAAGCGGGCGACGGCGACGGCGAGGCCGGACTCCGAGCGCGTAATCCTGTCGGTAGCCGCGCAGCCGGGCGCGCTGGGTCTGGTGGACCTGACCAAGATCGCGCGGCATGAAACGAAGGTGAAGCTGCTGGCCATTCTCCCGCCGGATGAAACCGAGGCTGTCGCGCCTGCGGTGGAGATTCGCGAGGGGGCGGCACGCGAGGGGGACAGTCCCAATTTCGCGGCCGCAACGGCTGAGCGAAATGGCACGCCGCCTGTGCCACGAAATTTGGGACAGTCCCCTGGGTACCCGTTGGCGGGCCCAGTCACTCTTTACATTCCGCCCAAGGCGTCCGGTGCCGCCCGGGCGCTGTTCGCCTTTCTCAACGATGGCGGCGGACGCGAAGCGCTGCTTGCCAGCGGTTTGGTACCCCAGCCGCTGCCGCAAGCTGAAGTCGCCGCGGCGTACGGCCCGGCGGATGAGTCGGAAGCAACCGGCCCGTCTGCCCAGGTTGCCGCGGCATACGAGGAGGATGCGTCTGCAACCGTTGCATCAGACCATCTGCATGACGTCCTTCGCGGCGCGTTGGGCGGCTCGGCAGAAGGTTCGCCCACGGGTGTGACGTCCGTGGCGGCTCAACCCGGCACGAATCAAACGGTCGAAGACGCGGCGGCCTCCACCCCGCTTGGTCCGGACCGCCCCGCGCCCCCAGTCGCGGCAGGCTGAAGAGACGGTAGCCATCACGCCTGCACCGGGCGAGGGCAACGCACCGCATCCGGTTGCGTCCGAACCACCGGCTGCCAAGGCCGACCTCGCTGCCTGGGTCACCGCCCACGCCGTACCCATCGGACTGATAGGCTTGGGCGTCGTGGCGGTTGCCGTCGCGCTGGGCTCCCTCGGCATAAAGCGTGCCCGGCATCGTAGCGAAGTCATGCGGCGCTACCGGCCGTGAGACACGCCGTGACCCTTTCTTTTGGAAATCGGGTAGAACCGCTGAGACAGCCCGTCAGGATACTCAGGGCGATCATCCGGAAATGAAAGTGCCTGATGGGCTTGCGCAGTCGTTTTAGCATCCCCATCATGGTGTATTTGCTTGTTCGAGAATGGCATGACGCCGCGGGACACTACTACTTGAGCGTCTCGACGATGACCCGAGCCACCTCGGCGCCTAGCACCTTCGAGCCATCGGGCGTGTAGTGGACGTCCTTCGATCGCTGGATTTCCGCCAGGCGTGGAAGGGCGAAGGTGTACAGGTCGTTGATCGGTACGCCATGGGTAGCCATGATCCTCTTGGCTACCGCATTGTAGACCGAAACGTCTTCCGGCACACGGCGAGCAGCCCCTTCTGGAACGGGAGTGGTGCTGCACCAGACGAGCTTCGCGCCGGTGCCCTTCAGCCGCGCGACCAACTTGTCGAGATTCTTCTCGTACTGGTCGATCGGCACCTGACGGTCGCCCGTGTCGCAACGCAGGTCGTGCAGGCCCCAGTTGAAGTGGATCAGATCCCACTTGTCTTTGCCCAACCATTGATCGAGCTGTTCGAGTCCCCGAATGGTCGGGCCGCAGTTGGTCGGCACTCGATGCACGTTTGCCTCGCCCTTCAGGGCCTCTTGAACCGGAATGGTGTAACCAATCGAAATCGAATCGCCAATCAACAGCACGCGGGGCAGCCCAGGCACATCGGTTACCGAGACAAACGGATTGGGCTTTGCTGGCGGCTGCGACCACGCAACGGTTGCGCAGAATGCAGTGGCGAGCAACACGGCGGGCAGAACGATTGAGGCACGGCAGAGGGCTCTTTCACGGCGAGACATGGCTGAACTCCTTGAGAGGGGGGGTTACTTTCCGATGCAAAACCGGCTGAATATTCGGTCGAGCACGTCATCAGTGTACACGGCGCCGACGACTTTTCCAAGTTCGTCGAGCGCCAATCGTAGCTCGGCAGCCAGCAACTCCTCGCCGCGTGCCGACGAGGCGATGTCTTCCGCTCGCCCGATGGCCGCCGCCGCCAGATCGACTGACTCGCGGCAGCGGTCCGCAGTGGATACGACGACGTCGCCGCCGGCGCCTTGAACATTGGAAATTGCCTGACGCAAGCGGGCCCGCAGGACGTCCAAGCCATGACCTGCGTGCGCACTGGTTTCCATGGCCTCGCCAGAATAGTCGGTCTTTCGCGGCAGGTCGCACTTGGTGAGCACGGCCAATTGATGCTTGCCCGTCCCCTGATCCAACTGCAGCCGTTCCCATTGGCGAAGTGGCCTGGTTGCATCGAGGCAAAGGAGCGTCACGGGCGTCGAGCGGCCCTCGCGTATGGCCATTCGTTCAGCAGCCTCGGCAAGTGGATCGAGGGCAGTGTTTGGCATGCGGCCGGCCGTATCGATCAACTGGCAGATGATGCCGCCGAGGTCTATGTCGGCGCTGAGATAATCGCGCGTCGTACCGGGCTGGGCATCGACCAGCGCCTTGCCGCCGGTAAGGGCGTTGAACAAAGACGACTTGCCCGTATTCGGCAGGCCAATGAGCACGGCCGCCGCGCGGGCCGATTCGCTCCGCTGCTTCATCCGGTTGAGCAGGTTGCGCAGTTGCGAACCGACGCGGGCGAGGCGGTCAATGAGCTGGTCGGAAGGGAGCGTTTCGATGTCCTCCTCGACAAACTCGAAGCTGGCCTCGACATGGGCCAGCAGATCAAGCAGTTCGTCGCGCAGCGTGCCCAGCGGACCGGACAGTCCCCCGGCTAATTGGCTCAGGGCTGCGTCGAGCTGCTCTGGTTTTTCGGCTTCGATCACATCCAGCACGGCCTCGGCCTGCGCCAAGTCGAGCCGGCCGGCGAGAAACGCGCGCATGGTGAACTCGCCCGGGCCTGCCAGTCGGGCGCCGCACTGGCAAAGGGTGTGTAGTAGGACCTCCAGCAGCGGTGGCGATCCAAACGCATGCAATTCCGCCATCGATTGCCCAGTGTAGCTGCGTCCCTCGGGCCACGCGAGTAGCGTGGCCGGGGCCGGCGTGCGCCATCCGGCGGGCAAGACATGGCCCTCGATCGCGACGGAATGCCTCGCGTGGTCGTCAACGTCACGCGTGGCTGGGGAAAATACCTGCCGCGCGCAGTCATGCGCCGCGGGACCGCTCAGCCGTACGATGCCGCGGGCACTCCCGCCGGGGGCCGAGGCAATCGCGGCGATCGTATCGTCAAGAGCTGGCGTCACCTCAGATCACTTCCGCCCGCGGTTCTTCTTCCGCTTGTTCCGCAACGCGGCCCCATCGTCGTTCGCCGAGCCCTTCATCTTGTCCCACAACGATCTTCCGGCTTCGGCCCGGTTGGTATTTCCCGGCGAGTTTTTCGACGGGTGCGGAAGTAGCTTCCGCTCAGTCACGCCCCACAGACTCGACGCGATGAAATAGATGCACAATCCACTGGCAACCTTGAAAAACAGAACCCCCATAAAGAGCATCATATACTTCATCATGTTTTGCTGCATCCGAGACTGGTCGTCGGTAGGCGGAGGCATGAACATCTTCTGCTGCACGATGAATAACGCCACCGTAATCATGGGAAGTAGGTTGAAATACGGTCCGAGGGCGAGCATTCCCTGCCCGCTGACGACCCAGTCAGGCATGAAGTTGCTCCAATCGAACAACATGTCAGGCGCCGCCAAGTTCGAGCACCAGCGAATTGCCGATGTGAACAGGGGCGCCTGGCGCAACTCCACATCCACCATCAGGGCACGGTACAGCGCCATGAAGATCGGAAGCTGAATGAACAGCACCAGGCATCCACTCAGCGGGTTGTAGTTATGTTTGCGGAACAACTCCTGTTGCGCCTTGGTGCGACCTTCGACGTCGTTCTTGTACTTCTCCTGGAGCTTTTTTAGCTCCGGCTGGATCTCCTGCATCTTCTGGGCGCCCAGCGCCTGCCTGCGACTCAACGGATACATGCAGCCGCGAACCACGATGGTGAGCATGATGATGGCCAAGCCGAAGTTGAAGACAAGGTAGTTGTAAAAGAAGTGCAACAGATGCACCATGGGCTGGGCAATCCAGCCGAACCAGCCGTAGTACACCACCTCGTCCAGTCTGTATTGGGCCAGAAGCCGAGGCTTCTTCGGCCCAATAAAGAATTCAAACTCGTGCTCCAGCGCATCGCCTGGCGCCAACTCACGATCCAAACTAACCAGCCGGCAAGACGTGTTCGTGAGCTTCGTAATCTCGCGGCGAGGTCCAACTCGTAGCGGCTGCCACTGTTTGAACCACATCTCCTCGGGGTCCGGCTTTCGCGGAATCAGGATGGCGGAGAAATACTGGGCATCGACGCCAATATAGCGAATCCGCTCGTCTTGGGGCGGGGCACCGAACTTGTCGCCGGCGATGGTCGAACAGCCGATCTGCTTGAGTTTCTCCCCGTTACGGTGGACAACCACGTCGCGCATTCCCGCCGCGCCGCCAAAAACGCCTTCCCGGCCGATCTTGTTCGCGTACCACCAACCCTCGGTCGGCAAACCGGTTGGCCCGTCAAACTGATACGCCACGGTGTGGGGCTGGTCGCCAAGATTGCTGATTTGAATGCCGACAACGAGGTGATATGCTTTGCAGTCCGGGTCTTCAAGCGACTCTGGCGGCGCCTCGGCCAGGCGATACGACTTGATTACCTCAATACTCCAGCGAGGCAGAACCCGTCGGAACTGGACCTGGGTCTGGTTGGCCCCTGCCAAGACCTCCCAAGCGCCCGTCCGTAAATCGAGGCCGGGTAATTCACGAGTCACGTATTCGGGAACCGCCACCTCGCCATCCTTGGCTTCTTTTGCCTTGGCGTCCGCGCCTCGGGCAATCTCATCCAACTCTTCATCACGCGGCAGAAGCGAGTCGTCCAGTTGACGCAATGTCAATAACAAGGAAAGCGGATCGTCACCTTCGGGTCGAATGATCTCCATCGGCCGGCGCGTCGGCGTGGCCGGGAATTGAATCTCCTTCTTGTCACGACGGACGGAAACAATGACCGTACGTCCGGCCGAGCACTCGTCAAGAGCCGCTTCAAGCGATGCACTCCCCGTCACTGCAACTTGGTCGAGCGCGGTAATCACGTCGCCTAACCGTATCCCAGCCGCTTCGGCCGGCGTCCCATGCCCGACCACCTGTACAACGCAGCCTCGCGCCCCAGGTTCATCCTCAACGGATAGATGGCCCAAGTAGGCGCCGCGATACTCCAGATCCTGGTAACGCTTGCTGCTCAGCTCCACGCGCACCACGGCCGCGCCGCGATTGGTCAACGTAACCAACATGCGATAGGGTGAGTCAGGATCGACCGAGCCCAGGGTCAACCACTGGGACAGGATCGTCGGTGCCTCCGGCACGTCTGGCACGTCTGGCGCGGCCGGAGGCTCGGCGACAGGCTGCGCCGGCTCGACGGAGGGTTCGGCCTCCGCCTTGTCAGACTCGGGAACCTTCTCCGGTTTCTCCTCCGCAGGCTTCCGCACCTCGGCAACATCCGCATCTCCTTTTTGTGGAGGAGGCTGGTTGCGCGACATGAGCCATATATTC
>CAZASB010000184.1:0-9574 GCA_964487655.1 uncultured Planctomycetaceae bacterium | reverse complement strand
CGGTTGCGGCTTGTGCGGGCCCACCAACGATCTACGCGACCTTGACCCACCCTACCTATCGTGAATAATCCGGGTTAGTGTAAACCGCAACTTGCATGCGATGGAACGCCTGAGCCAAACGACCAGAAAAACTTGCCGAACACATTCCTGTCAGGATGGCAGTGGCACGAAGACGGAATCCTCAACCGTCGGCCCACTGCCGGTGCCATAGTTCCAGCACCAGCAGCGACCAGAGCCGCGAGGCATGGTCGAACCGCCCCTGCTGATGATCGTCCAGCAGTCGGCGCACGGTTTCCGGGCGGAAGTAGCCGCGGCCGAGCGTGCGCGAGTCGAGCAGTACGTCGCGAGCCATCTCTCGCAATTCGTTGCGAAACCAATAGTCCAAGGGCACGCCAAACCCCATCTTCCGCCGCCTTCGGATGGGCTCTGGAACCAGGTCGGCGAAGGCATGCAGCAGGAGCCGCTTGCCAAATCCCCAGCGGAACTTGTGCCCTATCGGCATGGCCGCCGCCAGCTCTACCACGCGATGGTCCAGAAACGGCTGCCGGCACTCCAACCCGTGAGCCATCGACGCCGTGTCCACCTTCGTCATCAAATCGCACGGAAGATAGGTCGCCAAGTCGGCCAGACTGATGGCCGTTAGGATGTCGCGTCCGGCGGCCTGGGCAACGGCCGCGTCGAGAAACTCAATCGGAGGCGGGCCAGGCAGCGACGCGGCGAACTCGTCGGAGTACAGCTCCGTCCGGCGTCCCTCGCCGAAAATGGCGATCCACTCCAAGTACCGCCGGATGGGCGACTGCCCTAGTGCCTCGGCGAACCGCTTAAAACGCCGCCGCGGCGACTTCTGCCGCGCGCTGGCCGGCAGACGTTGCCATGCCCGGGCGGTGAGCAGCGCGCGAATCACCCGCGGAAGACGGTCGAGCCACGCGCCAAGCCATACGGCCCGGTAGCGAGGATAGCCCGCGAACAACTCGTCGCCCCCGTCACCGGTGAGCGCCACGGTCACGTGCCGCCGGGTGAGCTGCGAGACATACCAGGTGGGCACGGCCGAACTGTCGGCGAACGGCTCGTCGTAATGCCAGATGAGCTTCGGCAGGATATCGACCGCGCTGGGCTCGACCAGGAACTCCTCGTGCTCCGTCTGGAAGCGTTCCGCGGCGATGCGCGCGTAACGGGTTTCATCGTACTCCCGGACCGGAAATCCGATGGAAAACGTGCGGAGCGGCGCGGCCCCCAGTTCTCGCATCAGCCCGACGATAATGGTCGAATCGAGCCCCCCGCTGAGAAACGCGCCCAGTGGCACGTCGCTTTGCAAGCGAACTCGCACGCTTTCGGTCAGTAGGGCCCGCAACTCGGCGGCCGCCTGCTCGAAGGAATGCGGCGACTCAAGCTGGAAGTCGGGACGCCAGTAGCGATGCACCTTGAGCCGATCCGCTTGCCATAGGGCATAGCAGCCTGGCGGCAACTTGGCGTAGCCCCGGAAGATGCATCGCGGATGCGGAACGTACTGGTAGGTGATGTAGTCGTCGAGTGCCTGCGGGTCCAGTTCTCGCGGCAGACCTGGCACGGCGAGCAGACTCTTCAATTCGCTGGCGAACAGCAGTCGGCCAGGCTCGTGGCGGTAGACCAGCGGCTTCTGGCCCAGGCGGTCGCGAGCCAGCAGCATGCGACGTTCTCGCGAGTCCCACGCGGCGAAGCTAAACATGCCGACCAATTGCTCCAGCATGGCCGGGCCGCATTCCTCGTACAGATGCACGAGCACCTCGGTATCCGATTGGGTGCGGAACCGATGACCGGCCGCCTCCAGCTTCTGCCGTAGCGGCTTGAAGTTGTAAATCTCGCCGTTGAAGACGACCCAAACGGTTTCGTCTTCGTTGGCCATGGGCTGGCGGCCGCCAGGTAGGTCGAGAACGGCAAGCCGCCGATGCCCCAACGCCACGCCTGGCGCGGCATCTTGACCGGGACGCAGTTCGAGGTCCGACCGAAACTCGCCCTGGCCATCGGGCCCGCGGTGCGCGAGCGTGTCGGTCATGCGCGCGAGTGTCGCGGCGTCGAGCGCCTTGCCGCGATCCGTCCAAACACCGCCGGTGATTCCGCACATGGCAGGTCAATCGCGCCGGGCGTCGACGTCCACGCGACGGCGCTGTGAGGCGTGCCAGTGCTGCCAGGCGCGCTGGTCGTAGCTGAAGTTTTGACCAGTCAGCTTGATCAGTGCTTCGAGCACGGCCTGATTGGGAATCTGCTTGCGGATGATCTTCGGCTTGTTGTTCATGGAGATGCCGCTACCGCCGGTGGACGAGAAGGTCGTGCTCATGTTGCCCCCACCCCCCTGTGTCACCAGCTTGTATGAATGGGTCGTAACCAGCGCGTCAATGAGCGGGCCGACGGCCGAGGCGTTTCCCACGTAGCTCAGCGCGATTCCCGCCCGGTTCACGATGTTGTTGTCCTTGCTCTTCAACTGGCTGACGAAATGCGAGACCACGCCCGAGTCCTCGGTCGGCTTCAGGTAGTCGAGGCAACTGAGGCGGACCTCCTCAACCGGGTCGTCAATGGCCGCCTGGGCCAGCGACTGGCGAGCTTCGGACGTGCCGAGTTTCGCCAGGACCTTGGCAAAGAGGATACGTGCTTGCGGGTGGGGTGCGTCGGAGAGTCGCTCCGCCAGTGCCCTCGCGGCCAGCGGATCGTCAATGGCCAGCAAATTCTGCCTCGCCTGTTCGGCTCGATCCGTGCCGAGCCAGTCGCGCCACCGGTTGATCTTGGCGTACCATTCCTTCTGGGCCGTATCCAACTCACGATTGCGCTCGAGAATTTCGATCTCCTGCCGCGTGCGCCACCGCCCTTGGTACCGCACATAGCCACGTTCGGCCATGGCTTCATCTTGCGTTCTCCACTGGCCGTCCAACTGGGAATAGCCCAGTGCTCGGCGGGCAGCGGCATGATCCGGGTCCAACTCGATAATACGCTGCAAGTGCTGCTGGCGTGCATCGAGTAGGCGGTTCTCCAAGCACCATTCGGCCAGGGCCCACTGGCCTTCGACCGTGTCGGGATAGCTGGCACGGATGCTCCGGTACTCGGCCTCTTCCGGGCTGTCGCGGAGTATCTGTTGTACTTGATTGGCTCGCAGCGTTACCGCGGCCCCGCCGGCGACCCGGATGACAAACTTCTCGCGCGGGCTCTCGTCTGGATTGAGCAGCTCGCCCTCAACGCGTCCGCCCGAGGCCAGCACGAACACGTCGGCCGACAACCGGTCCGTTGCGAGTAGACCGATAACTAGAATCCAAGCCGC
This sequence comes from uncultured Planctomycetaceae bacterium, assembly GCA_964487655.1. Classification (GTDB taxonomy): domain Bacteria; phylum Planctomycetota; class Planctomycetia; order Pirellulales; family Thermoguttaceae; genus PWXP01. Next base: position 6,288 of record CAZASB010000184.1, on the reverse strand, counting down.
GATGAACCGTTGCATGACAAGCCCCCTAACCATGCGCCGACGAGTGTACTGTTCAACTTCCATTATAGTCTGGATTTGGCGCCAGGAGTAACCGTTCACGGAGCGGCGCAGGCAGTTTTCGCTGCTAAATGTGAAGGGGACAGTCCCATTTTCGCGGCGGAAACGGTGGATCATTGGGAAAGAACGCCCTTTGTGCCGCGAAAATTGGGACAGTCCCCCTGTGAACGGTTACCGCCAGGACAACACCAAGCACCACCTTCAAGGGGATCAAGACCCATTCTTACGACGTAATGAAACTCGGCCTTTCGACAACCGCCAAGACCGCGCTCCATTTCGGCCGGCTGGTTGGCTCGGCTGGCGCCGCGTCGGGGTGATTCGAATGCCCGACGCGGTGCTGCGGCTGGAATGGGTAGAGCCTACCCCAACAGGCTCCAGCCGTCGCGGTACTCGCGCTGGATGTACTGGTCGGCCTCGGGGCAGTTGGTTGCCTTGAGGTTCTTGGCGTCCCACTGGAGCTTCTTACCCGTGCGGAAGGCCACGTTGCCCAGTAAGTTGTGCTCGATCAATTTGCCCGAGTAATCGAAATCACACAACGTGGGCGAGCCGGTCTTCACGCCGTTGATCCACTCCTGATGATGTCCCACCGAGGGCGGAATGGTTTGCTCCGGCGGCTTGAAGTCCTTGTACTTGTCCGCGGGTAACAGCACATGCTTGCCGTAATCGGCCACCAGTTTGCCCTCGTCGCCCACGAACATCACGCCAATGTGCCACTGGGTCAGGTCCACGCCTTCGGGCGACGGCGGTCGCTCGACGTTGTCGTACCAAGTGAGCTTCACGGGCGGCATGTCGCCCCGCGCGGGATGTTCCCAGGCGGCCACCAGCCACTTAGGATTCGTATACGGGCTGGGCGGATTGGGATCGCCGTAGGCTTCGCATGTGAGCGGGTCGCGTAGCTTCAGCGCCCAGAAGGGGAGGTCGATCAGGTGGCTGCCCATGTCGCCCAGGCATCCGTTACCAAAGTCCCACCAGCGGTTCCAGGTCATGTTGCCCGGCATGTACTTCTTGTTGTACGGACGAAACGGTGCGGGGCCGAGCCAGAGATCCCAGTGGAGGCCTTCTGGGACCGGATCCTCGCCTTCGGGCAGTCCGCCACCGGGGCCCTGTCGCCCGCACCAGACATGCGCCTCGCGAACCGGCCCGATCGCGCCCGACTGGACCAACTCGACCACGCGGCGGTAGTTGTTGGTCGCGTGGATTTGCGTGCCCATCTGGGTAGCGACCTTCGACTGCTTGTACGTCTCCTGCACGGCTCGCGCTTCATGCACGCTATGGGCCAGCGGCTTTTCGCAATAAACGCCTAACCCGCGGCGCATGGCCCAGCAACTCGCCAGGGCATGCACTTGGTCGGCCGTGCTGCAGGTGACGGCGTCAAGGCCCTTGTGGTCGACCATCTTCCGCCAGTCGACATACGTTTCAGCCTTGGGAAACTGCTTCTTGGTCTCGCCCAGGTAGCTCTCGTCAATGTCGCAAAGTGCTACGATGTTCTCGTGGGCGACTGACATCATATTGGCCTTGCCTCGGTGATTGACACCGATGATGCCAATGTTGAGCTTCTCGTTGGGCGACGCGGCTCGAGCCCCACCCGACCCGGCCATCCAAAAGCCGATTCCGGCGAAAGTGGTGCTCTTCAAAAACCTGCGACGACTGGTCTTTCGGATCATCAATCGACTCCTTTTCTATGGGAAGGAAGGGGAGCGGAGGCAGTCAGGATGCCCTCGGTTGGTCCCTTCAGACTAGCAGAGTTCCCGCGGATGTCAAGCAACAGACTACCGGGGGCGGGAGAACGGCTCTTCGATTGTTCGTGATGGTCAGTCCCAAGCCTCGCCGGCGGCGCTGGCCTCGCCGGCTTCGGCGGCGGAATGGAGGATGACAGTAAAGGTGGTGCCTCGGCCGAGGGCGCTTTGCACGGTCATTCGGCCGCCCATCTCATTGATGAGCATGCGGCAGAGGCCCAGTCCAAGCCCAGTTCCGCCGGACTCGCCACGCGTGGTGTAGAACGGCTCGAAGATCCGCTCCATTTCAACGCGGGGAATACCGACGCCCGTGTCGGTCACGTCGACGGCCACGCAGTCGGCAACGTCCTCGGGACTGTGGCCAAGGGAGTAGCTGCGAAGCGTCAGGGCGCCACCGCGTGGCATGGCCGCCAGGGCATTCGTGCAAAGGTTGAAAAACACCTCCTGCAACGTGTAGTGGTCGCCCAAAACCGGGGAAACCCGGCCCAACTCAGTTTCCACGCGGATGCTCGGCCCATAGTTGGCGCCTAGTACGGCCAGCGTGCCCTCGATAGCCAAGTTGACGTCGGTTGGGCCCAGCGTGATGCCGCGCGGGCGAGCGAACGTCTGGACCCGCTTCGCCGTGCGCTCGATCCGTTCCAGGGCCTCGGCCATCATCTGCACGTATTCGGTCAGCCGCGGGTCGTCCTTCACCCGCTCGCCGACGTGCTGGAGACAGTTTTGCAGGCCGTCCAGCGGATTAGCGATCTGGTGGGCGATGCCGGCCACGAGTTGCCCAATGCCCACCATCTTTTCCTTTTGCCGAAACTCGGCGAACGCCCGGTCCACGTAGTGATGGATGGACGTGGTAAAGTACACCGCCATCCACATGGTGCTTGCGAACGCGGCAAACAGGCCCACCAAGTATACTCCGTCGAGGTCGCGCGAGATCGGCGCGCTGTCGTCGGTCGGGTAGTGCAGCGGAAACACGGGAATCCAGCCGAGGTACTCCAGCAGCAGGACCGTGCCAACTAGAACGATGGCCATCGCGCCGACTAGGTACGGAGTCCGACCGTGGAGGTACATGCTGGCGATGATCATGTGAAAAACGCAGAAGAACAGAAAAGGATTGCGGGCGATGTCGGAAAAATAGAGCAGCAGGATCAAGGCCACCAAGTCGCACGCGATTTGGTGGAAAACGCTTCGCTCGACGTTCAGGTCGCCGGCCAACATTCGGCGTTGCATCCAATCGAACAGGGCATTGTACGCGATCATGCCGAAGGCCACCAAGTATAGCGGCAGCGGAGACGTCACCACACCGAGAATAGTCGAGGTGAACCACACGGTCAGGAATACGGCAGCGCACGCCAGCCAACGAACGCGAATGAACCAGCGGGCGCCTTCAGGAGAAAGTCGCATGGACGAAATTTACATCGGCAGTGCGTGCAAGGGAAGAAAACAGTTGCCGGGGATGGCGCCCCTCGGAGTCAAACGTCTTGGGAGCTATCAGGGTCCGTGCCCGGCGACGGCTCATCGAGCGAGCATATTGCGGTTCGGCGTTCCAGATCGAGGGTGATCACCACGACATAGTCGATTTGCGCGCCTTGCTTGCGGAGGAAGGCGCCTAGTCCCCACGCGCGACCGTCCTTGGTCGCCAGGGCGCCAATCGTCTCGCCCGCGGAATCCTGCAGCTCAAACCGTCCGCGAACCACGTCCTTCAACGCGGCGGGAATCGTAATGACCGCGTACGTGCTGGCCGCCTTGGACAGCCGGTACCGCAGCCACACTCGGCCGTCGTCGGTGCGCCCATGATCTTCGAGCACCCGGTGCGTGAGCCGCTTGGCGCGCCGCCTCGCCGAAAAAGATCGAAGCTGCTTGACCGTTGCGCGGGTCCCTAGCACTCCGTACACGCTGTGGCCGAGCTGCGCAATCACCGGCGACCACGCCAGGAACGCATGAAAGCTGAATCGGTTCATCCCGCCGGTAACGCACAGGTCTTCAAGCTGCCCGCGGTCCATTACGGGCCCATGTTCCATGAGGGTGCATACCAATTCGGCTTCGACCCCGGTGAGCGTCTTCTTCCAGTCCTTGGGCGGATTGCCGATAATCCGGTTGCCCTCGACGCGAACGCCAGGCATTTGTCGGCAGAACGCCAGGAGCACGTGATCTGGCGGCGGTTCGCGCCAGAGTCGGCGGTTGCGGCTGATCGCCTCGCGCAGGCCGCCAACCTGGACTTCGCCGGCCACGGCAAGAACCTTCTCGACCGTCTTCGGCAAGCCATGCTTCGAGATGGACGCGACGCGGAACCAACCCTGCTTCTCGTCGAGCCATAAGAATCCGGGAAGCGACTCGACCGCGCGGCGGACCACCTGCTCCTTGACCCGACCGGAGACCCGCTCCGCTACCCGCCGATGAATCCGTCCCAAGGTGGCGATTCCGTGGTAGTAGATTTCCCGGCGAGCGACCTCGATGGCCGTGGAGGCGAGATCGACGTCACCGGTCGCCACAACCAGCCCGATCCGTCGCCGGCGCGCCATGCCCACCCACTCCCGCGCGAAACCGACCTTCCGCTTCAATAGGTTGGCGCTATCGAGGATGCTTTCCACTTCCAGACCGACCTTCGTGAAACCCTGCTCGACCAGTTCCGCCTCGATACGGTCGGCCAAGCACGGCGTGCGCTGCTTGATGAACGCCAGGGCGCGCTCGATCACAGGCGCGAAAACCGTGCTCAGATTCCCGTGCTTGCGAGTGAGCTTCGCGCAAATCTGCCGCGTGCGTTCCCGAGTGATTCCGAAACGGCCACCGATTTCCGACAAGGTGTGCCGCTTGCCGTCCAGCCATCCGTAATAGCCGAGCAAGATGTCGCGATTCCTGGCGGTAGTCCCCGTTGTTGCAAAGACTCCAATGAGTTCTTCCTCAATAGTCAACCGCGACGCATTCTCGATGGCGTTGCAAAGCTTGTCAACCTGTCCGGCGGCGAAGACCGAGTCCGGTGGAACGTGCGCGTTGGCCTGCAGTCGGTTGGCCAGGTCGAGCGCCGTCGATGCCTCCACGTCGACGGAACGAATCAGCTTGCCGAAGCGGGGATCGTCGGAGCGGACTTCCGCAGCTTGCTCCAACGACGCGAGACGCGCCGCTGCCGACATCAGCTCCGGAACGACTACCGACCTCCGCGCAAGCAGCGTTTCCAACGCGCTGAGCAAATCGACCAAGCACCGCGGCCCGAAGGCGCGCAAGCCCAGCAATTCGCCAATCGTCAACTTGCCCAACGAGCCGAAGTCCTTATCGAACCCTTCCCGCGACAGGCACAGGTGGGTGCGATGCTCCAGGCGAAGGTCGTCGAGACAAACGTCGTCGGGTGGATTCGGAAACTGCGTGTCTTGAAACGTCTTGCGCGTGCAACCGGCGTTCACTCGGTCCACGACCAAGTCCGCCAACTCCGCGATTACGTCACTCGGCAGCCGATCCCAGACATGCTCATCCAGGTCGCACAGCCGCAGACATTCCCCTCCGACTTCGGTTTGGAACCGATCGGGCGCGGGCTTAAGCAAAACGGTTCGAAGCGTGGCCGGAGCAACGCGCTCCCCATAACGCGGGTAGTGAGTTGCCCCTATGCGGGTCGACATAAATACTGCCCTCGAGTCGGACGCCCCATGCGCCAAATCATAGGCATTGTAACCGATGGCCGGCTGGGTGAAAAGAGGCTAGAGCAAAACTTCCCCAAAAGAAGGGCTGCTATCCTGGCGGCCAGCCGAGCGGGCGGCCGGCCAAAATGTGGAAATGCACGTGCATTACCTCCTGCCCAGCAGCGGCCCCACAGTTGATCACGACCCGGTACCCACCCTGAATCCCCAGTTTTTCGGTTACCTTGCCAATTGCAAGCACCAAGTGTCCAGCCAGGGCGTGGTCCGATTCAGTAAGATCGTCCAGCGTCGGAATCTCCTTTTTTGGAACCAGAACGACATGGGTGGGGGCCTGCGGCGCGATATCGCGAAACGCCAAACAGTGGCCGTCTTCATAGACGATCTCAGCGGGAATCTCGCGGTCGATAATCCGGGTGAAAACGGTTTTTTCCGGCATTCGATCATTTCTCCAACTGTTCCAGTGGAATGGCTTCGTCAACCAGCAACGAGGGGATGCCATCGACAATGGGATACAGCATCGCACGGTCCTCGCGAATCAGTCCGCCCACGAGCGGCTGGGAAACCGCTTGTCCAGCACGATTGCGGACGTGCCCCGTGGGAATCGCCCGATTCAGCCGGTCCATCAACTCCGGTTTAGCCAACTCAAGCGGCGTCCGATTCTCCGGGCAAACAAGTATTTTGATCAACCGAGCGTCCATCATCTTGGTTTCCGTCGCAGGGGCCTGGGCTAACAGACACCAACATGCCCGATAACTCGCCGTTTTGCAAGCCCGACACCAAGCTAGGCGTTCTTAGGCGATCGGCAGGTTCGAGGTTAACTGCCGAATGTAGAACAGTTGTCCCAACTGTTCCCAAACAATTGGGACAATTGT
>CAZASB010000183.1:0-9597 GCA_964487655.1 uncultured Planctomycetaceae bacterium | reverse complement strand
GGAGGTCGCCGAGGGTCAACGTGCGCTGCCGCTGGTACTCGCGGTACGCTGCCATAAGCTTCACCGGTTGGGGGCTAGAGAGGCCAGTCATGCGCAATCCTTGCATTCTAAGCGGCGAGAGGTTACTCGCGATAAGGTGATTCGCTCGGCCGACCGCTAGGGGCGCCAGCATCCGCGCCGGGCTTCGCGTTCGGGATCTCGGCTCCGTGTCCGCCGGCCGATTCATCGATTGCCTCGACGTTGTTCACCGCGAACTCGAACGGCACCTCAGTGAACTCGGCATGTTCCAAAATGAGTTCGATGACCTTGCGTTCAATAATCTGGTTGCGGAGCACGTCCATCGAGCCCGACTTCTCCAACCGTGCCCGAACCCGTCGAGGTGATTCGCCCCGGTGGGCCGCAATCAGCTCGATCTCACGATCGTAATCCGCGTCTTCCACTTCGATCTCCTCGGACTCGGCAATCCGTTCCAGGATGAAGTGCTCCTTCAACGCACGGGCCGTCTCGGCCATGGCATTCTGGCGAATTTGGTTCTGACGGGCGCGGATGTCGACTTCGTTGAAGCCGGCCGACTGCAATTCCATCACCGCGCGGTCCAACTCGCGGCCTGCCTGTCGCTTGAGCATCTCCGGCGGCAGTTCCCACGTCGCCGAAACCGTCAGCTTGTTAGCAATTTGCTGGCGGGTACGCTGTCGCTGCTCGTAGAGCAACTGCTGCTCAAGCTGCTCCTTCACGGCATCACGAAGGTCGGCCTCGAGTTCAAACCCGCCCAACTCTTCGAGCAGCTCCTCGTCGAGTTCCGGCAGTTGCAGCCGCTTCACGTCAAGCACCTTGAACTCGGCGGTCACCGTTTGACCGCGCAGGGTCTCGTTGGGCGCATCTTGCGAAATGACAGCGCTGCCCACCCGTGAATCACCGGCCACGACACTTGCCATGAGCTGGTCGAACTGTTCAATCCGCCCATCACGGAAGCTCAAAACGGGTCGGATGCGGATCACTTCCTCGCTCGCCTCGGAAATCACTCGATCCGCGAATCGAAAGGTCAAGTTGCAAGTAACGTAATCGCCCGGTTCGGCCGGCCCTTCATACGGGGCCAAGCGTCCGCGGTCGGCCAACGTGTGTTCCAACGCGCGGTCGATGTCGGACGCGACAATGTCGCGTACCGGTTTTTCGAGTTTCATCCCCCTCCAGTTGGGCAAGTCGAACTCGGGCCGTACTTCCAAGTCGAACTCGAAGGTCATTGGACCGGTTTCGGGTACTTCGACGGCACCCAGATCGAGTTCCGGCTCGCCAATCGCCGACAGGTCGTTCTCTTCGTGAATCTGCTCGAGGCTGTCCATCAACAGGTTCATCTTGACGCGCTCCGCCACGTCTTTTCGGAACCGGGCCTCAATGAGCTTGCGAGGCGCCCGTCCCAGCCGGAAACCAGGAACCTGAGCCTTTGGCATCAATTCGCTAAACTCGGTATCCATGTAGCGATCGATGTCATCGCGGGCCACGGTCACCGTGATGTGCCGCTCACACGTGCTGCGGCTATCGATGGCGACGTCCAATTGCAGCTTCTGCTTGGACTCTTCGCCACCTTCCTCATCAACGGCAACCTCGCCGGCGAACTCAGAAGCCGTGTCGTCCGAGACGGGCTGCTGCTCGGTGTCCAGTGAGTCGTTCAACTCCGGGTTCTCGTTCTCTGCCATGGGTATCCCGGCGGATGGATAAATGGATAACTTGACAACTTGTCCCGGGTTCCACCGGAACCGTTACTTTCCGACACAGCGACGTCCCCCGAAGGGGGTGTAACCGGGCCGAGCGGTTCCGTGATACCCTTATAAAACAAAAAGAGCGGGTGATGGGATTCGAACCCACGACAACGACGTTGGCAACGTCGTGCTCTACCAACTGAGCTACACCCGCTTCAATGCCCGCATTTTGAACGACATCGAAAAACTTCGCAAGCCCCCCCGGACAAAAAGCGTTGGCGTGCGGAGCGGCTCAGTCCGCTAGTCGCAACAATTATAGGGTACACGGCTAGGCATTCAAGGGCAGTTGGTAAACTGATTTTCTTTCCGGTTACCCCAAAGCGCCCATTTAACAGATAGCCCCACTACCGACACCCCTCTTTTTGATTAAAATACGGCCCCCTGGTCGCTTGCCTGGATAGTTGATTGTTTGCGATGGGTTGGTTATGATGGAATATCCGTGGTCCGTCTCGGTGTGGACGGTCCGCTCGGCGGCCCTTGGCATACGGTGCCCAGCCATGGAAGTTACGCTTAATGTCATCCGCGGCAAGGTCAATCGCGGCGAAATCTCCTTTCGGCCGCCCGCCGTTTTGGGACGCAGTCGCGAGGCCGACCTGACCATCGCGCACCCCATGGTCAGCCGCCACCATTGCGAACTGTTCGAGGTCGATGGACTGCTCATGGTTCGCGACCTCGGGTCGCTTAACGGGACGATGGTTCACGAAAGTCGCGTGGTGCAGGCAGCGCTGTGCCCCGACGAGAGCTTCAGCGTGGGTCCGTTGACCTTTCAGGTGCGGTATCAGTACGACGGTGACCTGGACGCTGTACCCCCGCCCACTCTGGCAGAACCGGTCGTGGACAAGAAGCTAGCGGGGAGCGCTCCGCTGGACGAGGTGGCCCGACCGACCGAAACGCCCAGGTTCCTCGATGCCGGTCCGGAACCAGTTGCCGAGTCATCTGACGAAGCAGGATCGTGGTCCAATGCCATGCCGTCCGAGGACGATGGCCTTTGGGTCAATGTCGCACCGGCCGAGGAAGCGGTGGCGGCCGAGGATGCAGCATCGGCCGAGCCGGACGGGGAATCGCCCCTGTATGCCTCACGGAGCGAACCAACCGTGGACGAGTCGCCAGTCGTCGGCTTTGCCGAGGCGGAGTCGTCCGACGAGTTGGTGTCGGCTTCGGGTGCTGAAACCAAGGAACAGACTGGTCCGAAGTTGCGGCTGGACGAGGCCGAGCCAGGCGACCCGATACCAGCCGACTCGACACCAGCCGAGGAGCCGGAAACGGTCCCGCCAGAGCCTAAAAAGAAGAAACGCCACTTCAGCTTGTGGCCATTTGGCGGAGGAAAAAAGCGTTCCAAGACCACGGCGAAACAGGGCAAGCCTGCTCCGAAGTCCTCCGCCGCGTTGCTAGCCGCGGTGGAGTTGCCAGCCGCTTCCCCCGAAAGCCTGCCGGTAACCGCTGGGGGCGACGATGCTCCGCGCGACGAAGCCGTGGCCGACTTGCCGGTGAACCCTGATCCCCAGCCGGAGGAACCCGAGGTTGCGGCCGAACCGGCCGAGCCGGCCGAGCCCGAGGTCGTTGTCGCGCCAGACAAGCCGTCCGAGTCATCGGGTGAAGACGACGCCTTCGAGGACTTCCTCAAGGGGATTCAATAAGTCGTGTCCTTTTTCGTACCTTCGCGAACGGTTGAGCGGACGCGATGGAAGAAACTGCCAACGCCGTGTTTGATCTACAGCGAACCGAGCTTGGCGAAGCTGATCGAGGCATCCAGTGGGAAGACACCGTAGATGCCCCGCGTGAACACCAGGTCGATGAAGTCGGTTGCCTGGAGGATCGGACTCTTGGGCACCACAACCACGTCGGAGTCGGAGAGCCAGATTTCGCCGGTGGGGCACGGGTCGCGGCCGAACAGGGCCCCGTTCACGTCGACCATGGTGGCCAGCAGTCGCCAGTCGTCGCTGCGACGGAAGACGACAATTTGCTGCAAGTTCGCGCCCACGTTCCAACTGCCAGCCATGGCGAGCGCTTGCATGAGCGTTGTCGGACCGGTCATTTCGAATCGACCTGGCGTGGCCACTTCGCCCAGCACATAGACGTAACGAGGCGCCCGGGCCACCAGTACCGGAATCACCTCGATACCTGAAATGTACTCCCGGTAGCGCTCGTTCAATTCCTGGCCGAGTTCGGAAAGCGTTAGCCCTTGCACGAAGACCGAGCCGAGGACTGGAAGGGCAATATCGCCGGAAGGCGTTACGCGGGCGAGCCGCTGCAAACCGCCCCGGCCATATCGGGCGTCCACGGTTGCACGGAGGTCTTCCAGCCGCGTGTTGACCCGAAGCGGCGTGACGGTAATGGACGGCACCTTGTAGTACTTCTTGTACAGCTCCTCCAGGTCGGCAGTCAGGTCGGTGACCGCCTTGCCTGCCGCGTTGACCTGTCCGAGCAAGCGGAGCGTAATGGTGCCGTCCGGCTGAATGAGTAGGTCGCGGTTCAACTCCAGATCGGTGAACGACTCCACGCGTACCTCATCGCCGACTTCCAGGTGGTAGGGGCCGGACATTTCCTCACGAGTCAGTCGGTACACGAGGTCGAGTTCGTCATCGACCCTGAGCCGATACTCCGGCACGTGCGATATTCGGGCCGGCCCGGCGTATTCGCCCTGAGCATATTGCTGCCATTGAATCACCCGGGTTTGCTCCCACCGGCATCGGCAGCCGGCGGCGGCGCAATCGACCCCGCACCGGTAGCGCTCGGCTAAGGGCCCGAAGGCCTGGCACAGCATGACCTCGCGCCGCTCCTCTGGCAGCACGAGCCGCCCGTTGGCGCGCTGTTTCCGCACTGCCGTTTCGGCAGAGTCGGAGCCGGGCCGCTCCAAGCGACTTGCCCAATGGTCTGCAAGAACCAGAACGTTTTCCCGGGAACTGGCACGGATCTCGCCTGGGACACGCGCCGTTGCCATCCAGTTAGGCCAGAGGCCCACCGAGACCATCAGCACGGCCAAACTTCCAGCCACCATCGCATACCAACGGACACACGAGATTGGCAAAACGGCAAGACGGTCGGTGCGGGGCATCGAAAACTATCTCCTGTTAAGACGTGGACCACTGGACAGGACCTGACCGGTGCGAGGCGCGGGACCGACGCGCGAGTCGACCAGTGTTCCGGCGAACGCGCCGGGCGATAGCCATTGGACCATGTCCGACCGCGAAACGCCGCCGCGGCGGGCCGTTTCCAGCCTCGCCGCGGCGTCGGCCATCTGTTGTGCATGCCGCGCCCTGGGCGCGTCCTCAAGTTGTCCATACACCTTCGCAAGGTTCCGCCAACTGACCGATTGCGGATTGACCGCCACGGCGTGCTCCAGTACTTGGCGAGCCCCCGACCAATGGCCTGCCTGTGCGAGGAGAACGCCCAGGTCATTCGCGGCCATCAGGTTGCGCGGGTACACCAGCAGCGCGGCCTGAAAGAACGCCACAGCCTTCGGTTCGGCGGCTACAAGCTCGACTGCCGGATTGCGGGCAGCCGCTCCGTGCAGCTTTCCAAGCCCGTGCAGCGCCATGGAACCGGCCACCTCGTTATCCACGGCCGCCGCCAGCCGCTGCTGGGCGAACGTGAAGTAGGCCTTCAGGGCCAGCATGGGAGTCAATGCGACGGAAGGCTCCTGCTTCAGTACTGGCGTGCGGTGCCCACGAACAATCACCGCCAGATCCAAATCGGCTTCCATGCGAGCGCCTCGCGGAATGAAGTCGTCCGCCTCGCGAATCGCATCGAGCCCCTCGGCCAACGCGAGGCTGTGCGCTCGCGTTTCGTGCTCCGTATCAAGCCCCTGAGCCAGCAGTCGCAGCGCAACGATGAACTGGGACCGGGCGGCGAATACCGCGTTGCGCCCGGCCAACTCGAAGCCGCGACGCGTGTGTCGATCGGCCTCGCGGGCGATCTGTTCCAATTGGTCCGATCGCTTGGTGGTTGTCTTGTCCGAAGGCGTCTGGAACAGTTCGTCAATGTTGTTGCCCAATTCCTCCCCGGCGTCCGGGGGCGCAACCTGCCGTGCGGCACGCGGTAGTTCGGTCTGGCCGATCGCAGGCGTGGGCAAGGTGGACCTGGCTCGTGTTGCCGATGCCGGCGTCGAGGCGATTGACGCCGGCGCGATCGGAGTCCGGACGATTGGAACCGGATCGCCCAAAGTAGGGCACTCGGGCATGGCGTCGGCAAGATCGACCGCCGGTGGCTCTAGCACCACGCGCCGCGACACATCGGTGACTGGTGGAGCGGCCTCGGCTGGCGCTGGCAATGACTCCGGTGCTGGCATCGGAACATTTTCGGGAGTCAACAAGATCGGCCCTGCCGGGACTGCCGACTTACCTTCATCGGGAACCAATGCACTGACGACGTGCTCCGCCGGCTCCGCGATGGGCGGCAACCGTCGCACTCGATCCCGTGCAAGGAACAGGCGGGGGCGAGTCGCGTTGAGGTCCACCGATTTAGACGAGTCACGTACGATCGCAGGCGGCGCGGAGGACGTAGCAGGCACCCCGGCCACACGCTGGTTGACGTCCGCTGGCAATCCAGAGTCGCCCGTATGCTCCGCCAACCAAACGCCGACGATGGCAAGGCCGCCCAGCAGGCATACCAAAGCCGGTCGAACCCGGACAATCTCGTGGCGATCCATAGTTCTTCCGTGATCCAAACCGTAACGTAACGCTGGCGGACGCCCTCCGAAGCCGACCGCCGGCAGTCGCCTTCCAACGGAGGACTGCCCTTGGGTCCGATCGTCCGGCCTTTTCCGCCGCGCTCAGTGAAAACGCTTGGAACGACCGAGCCGGCAAGGGAGGGGACGGAATAGCCGTCAAAGGTCGTCCGAGCGGAACGCGGCATTCGTCAGGGCCGGTGCGACCCCTTTCGGCAATGCTTGCGGAGCAAACCGCCTAGCCGCCAAAAGCTACTACAGGCTTGCTTCCACGGTACGGGCTACACGCTCAGTCGGGCGCCGCTTGTGAAGACTTGCCAAGGATTCAAGCGGCCTCGACCCTGCGTGAATAATTTCAGTAAGAGGGATCCGATGAAGTGTGCTGATTGCAATGGTTGGGCGAACCAGAGAAAGCCGGCTCAATTAGCATGGCAGCCAAGCCGAAACTACATTTGTAGTAGTAACACACTCCGAGGCAAGCTTATGCTCCCGACTTCACATGATTCTCCCCTAGTGCTGGTTGTCGACGACGAGCAGTCGGTCCTGGACGAGGTGGCAGCGACCCTCAGTGCGGACGGATTCCGTTGTACGCTGTGTACCGCGCCGGCCGATGCTCTAGCGAAGGCCCTGATCGAGTCGCCGGAGTTGATCATCTCGGACATCAACCTTCGTGGCCACAGTGGCCTGGAGATGTGCGAGGAAATCAAATCGCACGCCGAGCTGCGCGACGTACCGGTCATGTTCCTTTCTGGCGCGCAGATTCCCGACATCATCCGTCGCAGTCACGCGGCCGGCGGAACGTACTACTTACGTAAACCCTTCGATCCGGAAGTACTCGTCGAACTGGTCCACAAAGCGCTCTACATGCCCCACTTGGTCGCCGCGCACCGCTAAACATTCACCGTGCGCCTTGCTTGAAACGCTCTAACCCGGATTATTCACGATAAGTAGGGTGGGTCAAACAAGCTACCTCAAATATGAGATTTGAGATCTCGAATTTGAGATAGGCCGTAGCTGGCCAGTCATGGAACCGGCTTCTCCCAACAGCGAGCATCGAGCCATGCGACCAGATCGGCAAAAACCTGGTCGCGTTCCGGCTCGCTGAGTAGTTCATGAAACAGCCCGTCATACCGGACGAGCGTCTTGTCGGTCGCCCCGGCATGGTCGGCCAACGTTTCAGCGCCCAAGGGATCGACCACGCGATCGGCGGTTCCTTGCAGGATCAACAGCGGTGCGACGAGCGCCTCGGCACGGTCGATGATGTGGGGACCGGCCTGCAGGATTTCAGCTCCGGTACGCACGGGGAAACGCCCGTGAAATACGAGTGGATCCGAGCGAAACGCCGCCACCACGTCGCCGTCGCGCGATAGGTTCCGCGAGCCGAGCCGCATCAGCCGGAGCCGCGGCAGCCAACGGCTCGCGATCCCAGCAAATCGCCGGAGCAAGGGAAACACGCGCGGCGCAACGCACAGGGCCGGCGCGCTGAGGATGATCCCCGCGATATCTGGTTGACGGTCGATCGCCCAGAGCGCGGCGATCTGGCCACCCATCGAATGTCCGAACACGAACATCGACCGGCTCGGCATTTCCATGCGGACGATCGCAACGAAGCGGTCCAGATCGTCAACGAAAGAGTCGAACCGGTCAACGTAGACTCGCGACCCGGCGCTCCGTCCGTGCCCGCGAAGGTCGAACGCATGGACGGCATACCCGAGTTCCGCGAGCTTCCCTGCGTGCCAAGCATGGCGGCCGCCGTGCTCGGCGAACCCGTGAACCACCAGAAAGACGGCGCGAGGCTCCTCGTCCGGCATCCATGCCTGGCGGAAAAGCGGGATTCCCTCGCGGGTTTGGAAGGTGCCTTCGTGGCGTTGCATGTTTTCGGCAGTGTAGCAGGCGAGTTTCAGTTCTCGGCGAAAGGATCGGCGGCGGCCGGGGCGGCAGCCGGATCGGCGGCAGGGGCGGCGGCAGGGGCCGCCGGAGCGCCAAAAGGATCAGCGGCGGGCGCGGCCGGTGCGGCGGGCGCAGCTTCGGCCGGTGCGCCAAAGGGGTCGGCGGCCGGAACAGCCGGTGCGGCGGGCGCGGGCGCGCTGAACGGATCCGCGGCCGGGGCGCCGCCCGCGGGCGCGCTGAAGGGGTCGTCAGCCGGAGCGGCAGGCTGGGCAGGTTGCTGTCCAGCCGGCTGGGCGGCAGGCAGCCCCTCTTGGACCGCCTCTGGTCGAGCCGGCTTTCGCTGCTCCGGCACAATCTGATTGTGCCGCATGGGCGCCGCGTTTTCCATTTCGTGCAGGCACTGAATAAGGCCCGTCTCGCTGGCAAGGTAGATGCGGTCCGTCTGATCGTTGTTCAACCGCACGGGCAGCGAGCCAATCCAGATGCTGTCAAGCCGGGCACCGCTTTCAATGTCGAGCACGAGCAACTGGTTCGTCATGTCGAGTGCATACACTCGCGTCGCGCTTGCGGCAACGAATTGCCGAACGTGCGGTGCCCACCATTGCTGCCGGCCCGTCTTCGCGTCCAGCGAAAACATGCCGCCAAGCTGCGTCGTGACGAACACGCGAGGAAGGATCAGGGCAGGCCGCTCCACAATGGCCTCGCCGCAAGAATAACGCCAAACCGTTTCGCCCGTCTTCTCGGCCAATGCGTAAACATAGCCGTCGCGCGAGGCCGTAAAAATCGTACCCGATGAATTGGCGATCTTGGAATCGGCCGGCAGGAACGCCGCTTGCGATACGATGGGCCCTTGCGTTTCCAGGCGATACTGAAGTTTCACGCTATCCGGATCGCGCAAATTGACCATCCCGGTGTACAGATATCCGCGTTCGGTGGCCCAGGTGACATACTCCTGGCCGTCGCTTTGCGTGGTGACAAGCGGCTGCACCGTCGCTCGGCCGTAGGATTGCGCCGAAAGCGGCCGAACGTACTCCTGGTTCAAGCGAATATCCTTGCGTCGCTCGGCCTCCAACTCAACTCGCTCCTCAGTGGTCAGGTTGGGCGGAATTTTGCCCAATTCCTTCATTGGGTCGGTCAGCGGTTCCACGCCGTAGGCGACCATCATGCCGTTGAGCATGGGAACATAGGCCCGCCGCCGACTCAGTGCAGGACCGGCCCCGGGCGCGCCGAGCAGTTCGGTCTCCAGCAGGAAATCGCCATTGAAACGATTGACCACGTACAATC
>CAZASB010000182.1:0-9601 GCA_964487655.1 uncultured Planctomycetaceae bacterium | reverse complement strand
CCAACGATCTACGCGACCTTGACCCACCCTACGTAGATGAATAATCCGGGCTAAACCGGCGCCCGTTGACGGCCACGCCGATCACGCAAAAAGATCGGGGGCAGAAAAGATCGAGAAAAGATCGTCCTGTCGCAAAAATGTTCTCGGCTCACCTGCGCGCCGCGTAGCCGCTTTTCCCGCAATACTTTACAGCCGTTCCCGGGAGTTATGCTTCGGCACCATCGCTGGGACAAATCTCGTTGACAGCACGTTCGTAACCATTATAATCGAGTTGATGCTGGCAACGGTTGCCAGTACGTGTCAGTACGTCGGGCCAACCCAAGGATCAGCCATGGTGTCGAGCAACACGTCCCCGGTGAGTCGCGTCTTCCTGTCGGCGGCCCTTCTTGTAGCCGGCCTCTGTGGTCTGCGCGCGAACGCCCAGCCCGTTGACCGGCAGGCTTCGGCTGAGTGGCCGCAGTATCGGGCCGACGCCCAGCGCAGCGGATTCGTTGACGGCAAGTTCGATGACACCGCGTCTCTGGAGTGGACGTACCAGCCGCGGCAAGCCCCGGTACGCGCGTGGCTCGGTGAAGATACCCGCATGTCGTTCGACCAGCCGCACCATCCGTTGGTCGTTAGCGGCGGCTTGGTCTTTTTCGGCAGTTCAGCCGAGTGCAGTATCGTCGCACTCGATGCACGCACCGCGATCGAGCGTTGGCGATACATCACCGACGGGCCGGTGCGGTTCGCGCCGGCCGTGTGGGAGGGACGAGTCTTTGCCGCAAGCGATGACGGCAGCCTGTACATGCTCGACGCCGCGACCGGCCGCCTGATCCGCCGCGTCGATCCGGTGCCCCGTAAGGACATGGTACTGGGCAACCGACGGATGGTGTCCCGCTGGCCGGCGCGCGGCGGCCCGGTGGTTCGCGACGGGGTTGTGTACTTCGGGGCCGGCATTTGGCCGTCCGAGGGTGTGATTCTCTCCGCACTCGACGCCAAAACCGGCGAACTCATCTGGCGCAACGACGAGTCGGGTGGGCTCGAATGGGATCAACCGCACGGCGGGGCACGCGCCGAAAGCGGCATTGCCGCACAAGGCTACCTCGTCGCCACGGCGGAACACCTGCTGGTTCCGACCGGGCGCGGCGTACCGGCCGCATTCGACCGCCGCAACGGGGAGATGAAGTATTTTCATCTGCAAAAATACGGCAGGCCAACCGGCGGGGCAACCATCGTTGCAACCGAGGAGTTCTTCTTCAATGGCGGGCTCTTCTTCACGGAAGCCACCGGGCTGTCGGCCGGCACCGTTACGGAACGCGACCTGATCATCGCCCTTCCCGACATGGCAATCTATTCCGACGGCCACAAAGTTCACGCGGTCGGCTGGTCCGACGAGGCCGCAGTCGATCGGCGAGGAAACGCCGCGTCCGTGCGCAAGTTCCAGCCTTTGCCGCTGGGCGCGGGCGGTGAAAACCGGTCTGTCGCCGGAGCGATTGGCGAGGCGCTGCAATTGGATGACGCACCTGCTCACGTGGCGATTGATGCGCCCTGGGCGGGGCAGCCCAACACGTTCGCCGCTTGGGTGCGACTGCGCCGTAATTTGCCCGACCAACAGCGGATTGGAATCGTCGCCGGCAATTTCCCCGACGAAGCCTCGGTGAACTGGGAGGTGCAACCCGGTGGTCGCCCGCGACTGCACTGGAACCGAGGGCAGGTGGACTGGACCGTCGACGTCGATCTGCGCACCGGCGAGTGGTTGCACTATGCTTTCGTTCGCGACGCGAAGCGAAACCGGGTTTTCTTCTACCTGGACGGAAAACTGGTTGCCACGCGTGAAGGGGCAGGCGACGACGTTTCTCCAAAGACTGCGTCTGCGATTGGCGGTGATAATCGTGGCCCATCCTCGCCATGGTTCTCGGGCGCCATTGACGACGTGCGTGTATACAACCGGCCGCTTACCGTGGAAGAGATTGCCCTGCTGGCACGTCGCGATGTGACCGGCCAGACGCCCTCTGACGGTCTCGTGTTCCATCTCCCGATGGACGAACGTCCAGCGACTGCGGGGAGTCGCCTGAGCGATGCCTCGCCAAGCAAGAACCACGGGCGGTTATTGGGACCGTCGAGTCAGGAAGCGCCTCACGATGTCCGTGGAATGATTGCCGTGGGCAATACACTGGTTTTGGGCGGCCCCGACATCGTGACGGCCATCGACCTAAAGGCGACGTCGCCCGACCGTGCGATTGCATGGCACGGCGCGGTCGATGGCGTGGCGGGCGGGCTGGCCTGGGCGGCCGGAAGGCTCTACGTGAGCACGGACCAGGGTACAATCTACTGCTTCGGCCCTGGCAACGGCGAGAAGCCTCGCACGGTAACGTCCGAACTAGTGGCCCAACCGTGGCCTGACAACCGGCAATACGCGCTAGCGGCGGAAGAGATCGTTCAGCTTAGCAACGTGCGCGACGGGTATGCCCTCGACTTGGGGTGCGGCGAGGGTCGACTGGCTTACGAACTGGCCATGCGCACCAACCTGCACGTGATTGCCGTGGAATCCGATCTGGAGGCCGTGACCGCCGCTCGCGAAAAACTGATCGCCGCCGGGCTCTACGGAACGCGGGTGACCGTGCATCAGGGCGATCCGGCCAACACCATCTATCCAAACTACTTTGCCGACCTCGTCGTATCGGCCCACTCCTTATCCGACGGATCCGAAGCGGTGGCTGAAAACGAAATGAAGCGGGTTCTGCATCCTTGGGGCGGCGTGGCGGTTGTCGGCAAGCCGCAAGCGATGCACCGAATCGAGCGCGGCGAACTACCGAACACCGGTACGTGGACGCACCAGTACTGCAATGCCGCGGCGACGCTCACTTCCACCGACCAGTTGGTGCGGCGGCCGCTGGGCATGCTCTGGTTCACCGACTTCGAGAACGTGCGCATGCCGGATCGTCACGGCCGCGGTCCCGCTCCGCTATTTACCGGAGGACGCCTGTTCTTGCTGGGCAAGCATAGTTTGTACGCATTGAATGCCTACAACGGCCGTTTGCTCTGGGAGCATTCGATCGAGGACGTACTGAAGCCCTACGATCAGGAACACATTACCGGCACTGCCGTAACCGGTTCGGCCTACTGTTACGGCCAGGGCAGCGTGTACGTACGTCATGAGAACTACGCCCTGCGCATCGACGAGGCGACCGGCGAGGCCCTCGCGCGGTTTTCCACGCCCGCAGCCCCCGGCGCGAAGCCTGGAACCTGGGGATTTATCGCGACCGACGATGGCGTTCTGTTCGGGAGCGTGGCGAACGACGCCCACGTCACCATGTGGGCATGGCATTCGGCCGACATGGAGGGCATGCCTGGCGAATCGAGTGAGTTGTTCGCACAGGACGCGGTTACCGGCAAGCATCTGTGGACCTACAAGGCGGCGCATTCGATCCGGCACAATACGGTCGTGGTCGGCGGCGGTCGCGTGTACCTGATTGACCGCTCCCTAGCTCAGGACGACCTGCTTGCCCGCCAGACGCGACGCATGGACAACCCGCACCGTCTGTTCCTTGCGGGCGAATCGGCGGGACACCCTTACGGTGTTCTGGTCGCGCTCGATGCCCGGTCGGGCGAGATCCTGTGGAAGGCCGATGACGAGATCTTCGGCACCATGCTAGCTCTCAGTCTCGAACATGACGTGCTCGTGATGACCTACCAGCGCAACCACGCCTATTTTTTGCGGTCGGAGGTCGGCGGGCGCATGGCCGGATATCGGGCGTCGACCGGCCAGCGCATCTGGTCGGTTGAGGCGAACCACAAGTCGAGGATTATGCTCAACGCCAAGACCATCTACGCCCAGGCCGGCGCATGGAATCTCCTGACCGGCGAGCCGCTGCCATTCACGCTCGCGCGTTCCTACGGATGCGGCACTCTGGCCGCCTCCAGTCGCATGGTGCTCTTCCGCTCCGGCACGTTGGGATATCGTGACCTGTCGACCGAGCGTACGGAGAGCTACGGCGGTATCCGCCCCGGCTGCTGGATCAACGCGATTCCCGCCGGCGGCCTCGTACTCATGCCTGACGCCACCCACGGCTGCACGTGCAGCTACCTCAACAAGGCCTACGTTGCGCTCCAGCCGATGGAATGAGACGCCACGAAACAGCGGTCCCCTGTGAGCTACGACACACGCAATCGGGCCGTGACCATGGCCGATACACAAGAAGAGCAGGTGGAAAGACTGGACAGACTCTAACGACCGCTCTTCAAGGCGAAGGCGCTCAGAAGGGTCGAACGAAGACTCGGTTGCCGCGGAGTTCGGCGATCTCGATGGCAGCGCCAGCCTTGACGAACTCGCTGTCGGTAACGACGTTCAAATACCGGCTGCCGAAACGGCCCTTGCCGGCCGGTCGCAAAGCAGTGTGAGCGATGCCGCGATCGCCCACCGCAGGCTCGGCGGGCTCAGCCTCGCCACCAGCCCCCAGTGTGGCCGTCACTGTTCCGATAGTGGATTGGGTGTCCGCCTCTGGTGGGTGGAGCAGGAGTTGGCTGAACAACGGTAGCGCACCGAAGTATCGGCGCAGCATGTACGCGCCGGTGGCGAACACGACTCCGGAAAAGGCCAGTACGCTCATCGAATGGGCGAAGATGGTCATCTGCCGATGGGTTTCGGGAATGGCAAATCCTTGCATGGCCATCAGAAGGCTGAGGAATATCAGCAGGATGCCGGCGATTCCCGCCAGACCGAACCCTGGTAAGATGAGCATCTCAACCAGCAGAAACACCACGCCAGCAGCGAAGAGGAGCAACTCCAGCCAGTCGGCCGTTCCACCCAGGAAGCGGCTCCAGAAGAATAGGGCGAAGCACAAGCCGGCCATCAGGGCGCCGAATCCGATGCCCGGGCTGCTCAGCTCGACGTACAGGGCCAGCAGGCCGAGGACGAAGAGTAGGCCGGTAACCAGAGGCAGGTTGAGAATGTACACGGCCAAGTCGACGCCCGTGTGTTTCAGAACGCGGAGTTCGCCATCGACGTGGTAACGCTGCTGGAGTTCCTCGCGGCTTTCAGCCAAACCCTGGGCAAGGCCCAGTTCAACCGCTTCCAGGCCGTGGACTTCCAGGAAGCGGCCCTTTTGGGACGGCTGGACCAAGGGACCGCGTTTCCATTGCTCGGAGTCGGCCAACGACTCGACGTCGGCAGCCGACATGTAGTCGGTCTGGCCCGTCGCGGTGTTGGTCCACTTGTATACGACGGTATCCATGTCCACCATGGCCTCGGCCAATGCCGGGGGCCGCCCCTTGGCCTCGGCAAGCTGGCGGACGACGGCAACGAGGTCGCTGCGGAACTTCTCCGGCGCATGGCGGAACAGGAAGTCGTCGCCCATGAAGATGGGCCCGGCATCGCCCAGACGAGCAGCCGGCGTCATGATGATATCGTCGCAGCCCAGCGCGGAGATAGCCGCGCCGCTGAGAGCCTCTCGCGGTACGTAAGCCACCGTGCGAGCCCATCGGATATCGCGCAGCCGGGCCGCAATGAGTTCGCTGTCCTCGACATAGCCGCCCGGGCTATCGATCTCGATGATCACCAGGTTCGCGCCCTCGTGCTCCGCTTCGTCGAGCTTGCGGAACAGGTATTCGCGAAGCATGGGGGCAATCTCACCTTCGAACCGAATGAGCACCGCGCTCACTGGCTTGCCGTTGGGCGGCAGAAAGCGAGCCTCCTGGTCCCCGGCCCCCGTCTGGGCTTGATCCGGTTGGGCGTTTATCGCCGGTTCCGGCGCATCCGGGGCGACCGCCTTGCCGTTTGGTTCATCGGCCGCCATGAGCCCGAACAGCGCCAGCGTCAGGCACGCCGTCCCGAAGCAGCGCGGCCAACCGGCAGGCCGTTCTTGGATGGATGGTCGCATGGGCCTACCCTTTCTCCTTTCGCAGTTCCTCCTGCCAGCGGGCCAGACGTTGAATCGCGTCGATGGGCGTGGTGGCATTGAGGTCCAACTGGCGGATCTCGTCCAGCAACGGATGCTCCAGCGGGGCAAACAGGGTAAGCTGGAGTTGGCCGGCTCGTTTCTTTTCAGGGAGTGCAATGCGAGAACGGCCGGCCGTGTCGTGATGTTCCGTTTCGAGCTGGGCCAAAATGTCGCGAGCCCGCTCAATCACCTCGCGCGGTACACCGGCCAGACGCGCAACGTGGATGCCGTAGCTCCGGTCCGCCGCGCCTTCGGTGATCTTGTGCAAAAAGACCACGTCATCCTGCCATTCCTTGACCGCTACGTTGAAGTTCTTCAGCCCGTTCAGTTCCTGGTTCAGGTCCGTCAGCTCGTGGTAGTGCGTGGCGAAAAGCGTGCGGCAGGCCACGCGGTCGTGCAGGTGTTCGGCCACCGACCAAGCGAGTGAAATGCCGTCGTACGTGCTGGTGCCGCGGCCAATCTCGTCGAGGATCACAAGGCTTCGTCGGGAGGCCGTGTTGAGAATGCGAGCTGTCTCGGTCATCTCGACCATGAACGTGCTCTGCCCGCGAGTCAATTCGTCGCTGGCGCCCACTCGGGCAAAAATGCGGTCGGCCAGTCCGATTCGCGCTCGCCGGGCAGGCACGAAGCTGCCGATCTGAGCCATGAGCGTCATGAGCGCCACCTGGCGAATATACGTACTCTTGCCGGCCATGTTCGGGCCGGTAATCAGCAACATGTGGCCCGACTCTCCCCCGCAATACACGTCGTTGGGCACGAACGTTCCGTCCGGCTCCATGATGTCGAGCACCGGGTGACGCCCATCGTCGATTTCGAGCACTGGCTCCTCCACCATGTCGGGCTGGCAGTAGTTGCGCTGTCGGGCAAGCTCGGCCAGGGCTACCAGTGCGTCGATCTGAGCAAGCACGCCGGCGGTTGCCTGCATTCGGCGGCGATGGGCGGCCACGGCGTCGCGCAATTCAATAAACAAGTCGTACTCGAGGTCTTTGGCCTTTTCGTCGGCGGTGAGCACGCGTTCTTCGTATTCCTTCAGCTCCGGCGTGATATACCGTTCCGCGTTTTTTAGCGTCTGCTTGCGAATATATTCCTCGGGAATCCGCTCGCGGTGGGTATTGGTGATCTCGATGTAGTAGCCGAATACCTTGTTGAAACCGACCTTCAAGGTCGAAATACCGCTGCGTTCGATCTCGCGGGCCTGATACTGGGCAATCCACTGCTTGCCGCCGCGCGCCAGCTCGCGCAGCTCGTCCAATTGCGGATGGAAGTCGTCGCGAACGATGCCCCCGTCGCGCGTGGCAAGCGGGCAGTCGTCGCGCAGCGCCGCTTCAAGTCGGGCTCGTAGCTCGTGGCACAGGTCGATTGCCCCCTCCAACTCACCCAGCAGCGCGCTGCGCCGAGCAGTGAGTTTGGCCTTCAACGCCGGCAGACCGCGAAGCGTTCGGCCGATGAAGCTCAGGTCGCGCGGACTGGCTCGTCCGGTGGCAACCCTAGCCAGCAAGCGTTCGAGGTCGTAGACCTTGCGGAGCAGCTCGCGCACGTCGGCGCAGAGCTGCGGTTCGGAAAGCAGTTCCGCAACGGCATCCTGGCGGCGACGGATCGGCTCCAACTCGACCAGCGGATTGGCCACCCAGTCGGCCATCAGCCGCGAGCCCATTGCCGTGACCGTCCGGTCGAGAACCCACAGCAGCGAGCCCTCCCGTCGGCCATCGCGAATGGTGCGAGTGATTTCCAGGCTGCGGCGACTCGACTCGTCGATCTCCAGCGTCCCGGCCGCGCGGTAGGGCGTCAGGCGATCGACGTGGTCCAGGCCGGTCCGCTGCGTTTCGGACAGGTAGTTGAGCACGGCGCCGGCCGCGCGGATCGATTGCTCATCGGCCCGGCCGTCGTTGAAACCAAACCCTTCAAGCGTGGCCGTTCCAAAGTGCTTGGCCAGGGCTTGGCGGGCCTCGGTAAGACCGAACACCCACGAGGGCCGCTTGGTCACCATCATGTCGCTTCGGGAACGCTGGACAAGCGGAGGCGCATCATCCGCCACGAGGCACTCGGCGGGCGAGATGCGCGCGAGTTGATCCGCCAGATGCGAGCCAGGCACGCCTGCCGCGACAAACCGCCCCGTGGAAAGGTCCACCCACGCCAGTCCAACCGGTTCACCAGGGGCGATAGCAGCCAAGTAGTTGCTTTCGTGTGGATCGAGCAGGGCGTCGTCGGTTACCGTGCCAGGCGATACGACGCGAGTGACCTCCCGTTTGACTAGCCCCTTCGCCTTGCGCGGGTCTTCTACCTGCTCGCACACGGCGGCCCGATAGCCGGCCGTAATGAGCTTGCCCACGTAGCTTTCAAGCTGATGGTGTGGAAACCCGGCCATGGGAGTGGCGTCGGGGCCCTTGTCTCGGCTGGTCAGCGCGAGGCCGAGCACCTGGGCGGCCGTCTTGGCGTCGTCGTGGAACATCTCGTAGAAGTCGCCCATGCGAAACAGCAGAAGCGCGTCGGGGCACGCCTGCTTCGCTTCCTCGTACTGCTTCATCATGGGGGTAATGGCCATGCTACTTCACCGTCTTCCATGCTTCGGCGTCGGCGGGAAAAAGGGCTTCATGCTTGACCCCATGTCGCGGTTCGGCCATCCAGTCGGCCACCGTATCGCGCCACTTGGCGTAGTGGTCAGTGGTCTTGTGGGCATCGACCGCCGCCTGGTCGCGATACACTTCATACAGCACGAACCGCGCCGGATCATCCGCTTGCCGCAGGACGTCGAAACGGAGCGCTCCAGCCTCCAGGATCGTATTTCGATGATTGTCACCGGTGGCCTGGATGAACTGATCAACATGCTCCGGCTTTATGTGGACGTGGACACAAACGACGATCATGGCTAATCCTCCCTGAAATTGGTAATGCGAACTGACCCCGCGAGGGGCCATGGCCCGAGCGATCAAAGCTCCGGCACACTGGCCACATGTCATTCTGCCGGAGCCGCCCTGGCAGGGCAAGGGGCTTGCTGTACTGGTGCTGGAGTCTCTGAAGGGGGGATCCGACCTGTGCCGATCCGATGTCGGTTACCTTGGGTTACCTGGCACTGTGGCAGGGCGTGCGGGGTGAGGGCAAAGCCGCGATGTCTGGAGGCACATTAGCCCCCCGTTGCGTTGAAACTCGGGGGAGACGGGCATTGCCCATGGGTACCCGTCAATTTAACTTATTTCAATGAATCAAACCAAGGCGACCCAAACCGAAGAGCACATACCCCCGCTGCATCGCCGGTAAGCGGGCCTGTCCTCCTGATGATTGTGGCGGGGCGTATGGCTACGAGGAATTCCTTGAAGCCATTCAAGACCGAAAGCACGCAGAGCACAAAGAAATGCTGGAATGGGTGGGTGGCAAGTTCGATCCGGAAGACTTCGACGTGCCATCCATGATCGCCTGCAACACGCCAACCATCGCCTGCATCGCGCCGGCCAACGGCACCTTCGCGCGGGTTGTCTTCTTGCGTTTGGGATTCGGACGCTCAAGTCGCTTGCATTTGTCGTGCTGCGACTTCTTGTGTTTCTTGTGTTTGGGTTGCGGTCGCTTGGCGGATCGTTTACACTTGGCCACCCGTGGCTCTCCTGGTGTGGCGCTTCTTTTTCAGAAAAACAGAAGGCTCTTCCGTTTCTGGGTGCAAGTCCGTGGTGAAAAGACGTAGGGTGGAT
>CAZASB010000181.1:0-9627 GCA_964487655.1 uncultured Planctomycetaceae bacterium | reverse complement strand
CAAAGAAGCGGCTTGTTTGACCCACCCTACCTATCATGAATAATCCGGGCTAGGCGATGACCAGGCTGTTGTAGGCCAAGGCCTCTTTTACCAGTTTCTTGTTCTTGTGTTCGTAAGTCGCGTAGAGCCGATATGCCAGATCCCGAGCTACCTTGCCCAGCAATGCGGCCATGATGGTCTTGCCGGCTCCAGGGTCGTCGGCCAGCAGGAATCGTAGCGGCTGGCGGGGCAGCATTTCGGAGTAGACCACCGTGATTTGGTGCGGGAGCGGCTCCACGAGCGATGTGTGGATCGCCAACAACGGGTCGAATTCTAGTTACCGATCGACCTATTTGCTGGAGAAGTTGGTCGAGGTCGGTTCGGTCGTATAGTCGGCATCGTTTTTGTCAGCGAACATCGCGCCGCACACGCCCAGTCCGCCGGTTGCCTTCGCCAGCGGGGCTTGCAGCAAGAGCGACTTCTCCGGTTATATCAGATTCCACAGCGACTGGTGCGGCGGCTGGTCACCCGTGTAGTTGCGCCCATCGGAAATGAGGCCATGCACGATCATGGCCCAGTAACTCACAGTGTACATGGGTGTCCAGTCGCCGACAAGCTCGACGCCGCCCTCGCGGCGGTCCGCGTTGTGGCATCCACCGCAGGCACGATGCCGAGAAGGAGAGCAATTGCAGCGACGAAAAACGGCACGGGTGAACGGAGCATCAGACGGGTCTCCTGTTGTTTCGCCATTGTATCAGCGGTTTCCGCCGATGTTTTTAGATTTCTCGCAATAGCTGTTGTCTTCGCGCCGCCGAAATCCTATACTGCCCGATGGTGTTCCATTGTAAACAACCGTTTACGGGGGACTGTCCCCTTCGGCCGGTAAGGGGACAGGTTCATGTTTTTGGCTTGCGTGTTTTTCCGTCCGTCGAGTCTTTTGGCCGAAAAATGGGCCAGTCCCCGGCTGGCCCGTGAACGCCGATGTTCACCATGATTTGCGAGAGAGACGATGCATCGGATAGGGACGCGTTTTAGTTTGGTTGTCGGCGTCTTTGCCTTGGCGTTCTCGCTCATCATTCTATATCGAGCTTGGGCGTCGGCTAAGCGGTACGCCGAAGTGACAACTCTCACAAAGGCCGAGGTCGCCCTGGCGTTTGACCTGGCCATTCGCGAATACGTGAAAGAGTCCATCCGTCCGGAAATGGAGAAACGCATTGGTCCGGACGACTTTGTTCTCCAGGCGATGTCGACTTCGTACGTGGCCCGCGCCATCGTCGACAAGGTCCGCCAGCGGTTCCCCGACTACCTACTGCGTTTCCCGTCGGAGAATCCTCGCAATCCCGTCAACCAAGCTGCCCCGGAGGAGGTGGAACTGCTGAAGTTCTTCCGGGAAAACTCCGGAACCGATACGTGGAAAGGACGACTGACGCTCGGCGGCACGGAATATTTCGCCCAAGCCAGCGCCATGACGTTCGAGGAGAGTTGCATGCAGTGCCATGGATCTCCCGAGACCGCGCCGCAAGCCCTCTTGGACCGTTACGGGAAGACGGGTGGTTTCCACAACAAAGTTGGCGATCTGGCTGGTATGGACTTGGTTGCCATTCCGACGTCGCGGGCACGGGCGACGCTGGTCTCGCACGTAAAAGGCGACATGATTGCCATGGGCGTCTGGCTGACGGCCCTGTTCGTTTCCATTTGCGTGGCATTCTCGCTGATCGTCCGGCGGCGGTTGACTGCCATTACCGGGCATTTTCAGGCAGCCGCATCCCAAGAGACGTTTGCCCTTCCCCCCATTCCCGAGTCGGGCAACGACGAGATTACCGTGCTGGCCGTTGGTTTCAACTCCCTGGCAAACCGACTGTGGCAACTCCAGAAGTCGCTTGAAGAACAGGTGCGCGAGCGCACCGCGGAACTGTCGGTTGCCAATGAAAGCCTGCGACGCGAGCAGAAGCTTCTGAAGCAGTCGCTCAAGATGCACGATCGCGAACGGCAAGTGATTGCCTACGAGATTCACGATGGACTGGCCCAGCAGCTCGTCGGCGCCGAAATGGCGTTTCAAATGGCCGAACCATCGCTTTCCAGCGATTCTCGGCAGGAGAAACCCAATTACGACCTGGGCATGACGATGCTCGCTCGCTGCATCGGCGAGGTACGCCGTTTGATCAACGGAGTGCGTCCGCCGTTGCTCGACGAGAAGGGTATTGTCACCGCTATTCAGAACTTGCTGGCCGAAGACGCCAACGGCCATGCGATGCCGGAGTTCCATCATCCGGCCACCGTCGATCGAATGGAGCCCGTCGTGGAAAACACCGTCTACCGCATTGTGCAGGAAGCCGTGACCAACGCACGGCGCCATAGCGGCAGTGACCGGATTTGCGTTTCCCTTGTGGTTGAGGAGGACCGACTGCACGTTGAGGTGCAGGATTGGGGGTGCGGCTTCGATCCGAAACAGAAGAAGAGCAGGGCCATGGGGCTTCGGGGCATTAAGAAGCGGGCGAAGCTGCTGGGTGGGCAGGCAAGAATCGAAAGCGAGCCCGGCCGGGGAACGCGTGTGATTGCCCATCTGCCTCTCACCCCTATCGACGACGATTCCGAAGACAGCGACTTCTGATCAGAGATCGTACAGCGTTTCGTCGACGGCGGGCGGCCGGAGTTTTCGCGCGAGGCCCCGGGCGCCGCGCCGCCCCTCCGCGCCGCCGATGAACGGTTCGTCGTCGTCGAGCAGGTCGCCCATTTCGTCATCGAGCTGGTCGGGATCTTCGCCCGCCTCCAAGCGTCGCATGGCCTCCTCCATGCCTTCGCCCGGCTGCATTCCGGTCTTCTCGAAAAGCTTGCGCATCATGCGAGCTACTTGCCGGGGATCCTCCTCGTTCATACTATCGGCCTCCTGGGCCAGTTCGGCCATGGCGGCTTCCATGGTCGCTTCGTCCATGCCGGGTGGAAGATCGTCGCCACCCTCGCTCGGTTCCGGCCGGCCCTTCGAAATCGCAAACCGGGACAGCTTGCGATCAAGCTTCGGACGGTGGCACTTCGGACACTCCGGCCGCGCGGTGGTGTCAGCCCGCCGAGCGAAGAAGTTGAAGATCATGTGGCACGTCGGACAGTAGAACTCGTAGATAGGCACCGGTTGAGCCTCCTGAAACCCGTTGCAGTTCGTCCACCACCATACCGGCTATTCACACGATTTCAAGGCCCTAGCACCTTTGGTGTGCGTCCGGCGCTAGCCCGGATTATTCATGATAGGTAGGGTGGGTCAAACAAGCCGCTTCTTTGGTGGGTCATCGGTCGCTATTGTCGACGTCTTCCCAGGCGGGCGGCCATAAATCAGCTCGGTTGCGGCTTGTGCGGACCCACCAACGATCTACGCGACCTTGACCCATCCTACGTAGATGAATAATCCGGGCTAGTGTAAACCGCAGCTTGCACGCGATGGAGCCCTGTCTCTATCTAACCCAGGATCGCCTGCAAATCGGCCTCGGCAGTGCCGATCGGCTGGATGCCGAACTTCTCCAGCACTGTCCTTGGTTTGCTCGCATTGGCAGCAAAGCATGCAATGGCTCCTTGAAAAAGTAGATGGCGTTGAACATTTCCTGCGATCCTAGCCGCTCCCATACAATTCGCCCTTGATCCAGGTCAACCGGCGGAAAAAAGGCTCTTCCGTTTCGCGGCGGAAACCGATCTGGACTTTTGCCCCCCTTTCGACTATTCTTCGCCCGACTTTTCGCCCGCGTGACATCCGTTCGTCAGGTGGCCGCACGCGCGTCGTCTTACGACCCCCTAGGGCCCCCCGCGCAACGGGCCACGCAGCAAGTCCTTCGTTCCTATTGTGACAATAGTGTCGGGAGAACTGGTTGAGTTCAGGCAGCCCCTTAACAGGACCATTGGTCCGCGCTCGAGAGTTGATCTTGCCGGTCGGGATCATCGCCAGCGTGCTGGTGATCATGGTCCCGTTGCCGTCCGGCTTGATGGACGTGCTGCTGTCGGCGAATATCACGGTCGCGGTCATCATGCTGTTGACCACCGTGTACGTGCTGACGCCTCTGGAGTTCAGCATCTTCCCGTCGCTGCTGCTGGCCACCACGCTCTTCCGCCTAGTCCTGAACGTGGCCACCACGCGACTGATTCTCACACAAGGGCAAAGCGACGGTTTGATGGCGGCAGGTGGTGTCGTCCAGACGTTTGGCGAGTTTGTCGCCGGCAGCAACATCGTGGTGGGCCTGATTATCTTCGCCATCATCGTGTTGATCCAGTTCATCGTCATCACGAAGGGCGCCACGCGCATCAGTGAAGTTGCCGCCCGTTTCGCCCTGGACGGAATGCCCGGTAAACAAATGGCCATCGACGCCGACCTGAACGCCGGCATTATCGACGAGCACGAGGCGCAGCGCCGCCGGCATGAGATCACCCAACAGGCCGACTTCTTCGGGGCCATGGACGGTGCCAGCAAGTTCGTCCGCGGCGATGCCATCGCCGGTATCGTCATTACGGTCATCAATATCGTGGGCGGGTTGATCATCGGCATGGTCCAGGCAGGCATGAGTGTTGGCGAAGCCGGTTCACTCTATACGAAGCTGACCATCGGCGACGGGTTGGCCAGCCAGGTGCCGGCGTTCCTCATCTCCCTGGCCGCCGGTCTGCTGGTGACTCGAAGTAGTTCGGCCACCAATCTTCCGGCCGAGTTCGTTCGACAGTTGTTCTCACGACCGCGGGCGTTGGCCGTTGCCGGCGGATTTCTCGGAGTACTCGTGTTCACAAACCTCCCCACGGTGCCGCTTGTGATGATTGGCGGCAGTTGTATCGGTCTGTCTGTGCTGCTCACCCGCCGCTCGCACGCCGAGGAAGCAGCCGAGGCCACCAAGAAGAAGGCCGAAGCCAAGAAACCGCAAGAGGAGCGGGTTGAGGACTTCCTGACCATCGACCCGATGGAAATCGAGATTGGTGTCGGCCTGATCCGCCTGGCTGATCCCAAGCGAGGCGGCGACTTGCTCGAACGCGTGCAACGCGTACGGCAGAACGTGGCGGCCGATATCGGCATTGTCCTGCCCAAGGTGCGCATACGCGACAATATGCGGCTGGAACAGAACCAATACCGTATCAAGGTGGCCGACATGCCGGTTGGCACGAGCGCTGTCTATCCGGGGATGTTCCTCGCCATCGAATCAGGCATGACCAGCGGCCGGGTCCAGGGTACGCCCACCACCGATCCGGCGTTCGGCACCCCGGCCGTATGGATCGAGCCAGACGTGCGCGATCAGGCCGAGTTGCACGGCTACACGGTGGCCGAACCGGGCGGCGTCATCGCGACGCACCTGACCGAGCTGGTGCGCAAGCACGCGGACGAACTCCTCACGCGCGACGCGACGAAACACCTGCTTGATGAACTGAAAAAAGTGTCGCCGGCCGTCGTCGATGAACTCATTCCCGGCGTTATGAAACTGGCCGAGGTTCAGACCATCCTACAAATGCTGTTGCGCGAGAGCGTGCCGATTCGGCAGTTGGGGGCGATCCTGGAAACGCTGGGCGACTACGCGACCCGCGTGAAAGACCCCATTCTACTGACGGAATACGTGCGGCATCGAATGGCCCGCACCATTTGCACCCGGTTGCGCGACCGCGAGAACTGCATGTACGTATGCACCCTCGACCCGGCGATGGAGGATCGCATTCGGGCAGGCTTCGACCACAACGAGCACGGGCTGTTCATTCGCCTGTCGCCGCCCGCGGTGGAGTCGGCGTGTCGGCAAATCGCCGAGCAGGTGGAGCGACTCACGGCGGCGAATCATCCGCCCATTGTGCTCGTCAGTCCGCAAATCCGCGCTGCCCTGAAACAGATGACGCTGCCGCACCTGCCGCATCTGATTGTCCTCAGCTACAACGAAATCACCCGCGATACCAAGATTGAATCGGTGGCCATGGTCAGCGACACCGCGTAACGCGCGCGGCGAGCGGCGGCCGCGATGGTCTCCCCCCAAACTTTCCCCGTTAGGGCAACCCTATGGAACTGCGAACCTACAAAGCGGCGACGATGCACGAGGCGCTCGATCTGGTGCGTTGCGAGTTGGGTCCAGACGCGGCCATCTTGCATACTCGCGAGGTACGGAACCGGCGGCTGTTCGGCTTGCTGCGCGGGCCGCGACATATCGAAGTCACCGCGTCGACCGACGTCCATGTCCCCAGCCGCCTGCGGCCGGAAGACCATTTCCGGCCGGCAAGGCCGGCCGCCGCGAGTTCGTCGGTAGCGCCACCCGCGGCGCTGTCCGAAGTGCCCGAACGCGTCCAGGGCCAGCTCCAGCACTTGCAGGAGATGGTCGAGCAGCTCTGCCGGCAGCAGCAGACATCG
The DNA here is from genome assembly GCA_964487655.1 of uncultured Planctomycetaceae bacterium. Taxonomy (GTDB): domain Bacteria; phylum Planctomycetota; class Planctomycetia; order Pirellulales; family Thermoguttaceae; genus PWXP01. Next base: position 3,308 of record CAZASB010000181.1, on the reverse strand, counting down.
CCCGGGCGCGACCTGCCCGAGGAATTGTTCCGAGTCTTTACCGACCTGATTGAATGCGACATTGACGAGGACATTGCGCGTGGACTGGTCGATCGGATTCGGCGCGAGGCGCCTCGCGGGGAGCTGGGGGAGCCTATGCTCGTTTCCGCCCGCGTGGCGCGCATGATCGAAAGCGACATTCCCATTGCCGGACCGATCCGCGCGGCGGCCGACCGCCAGCGTATCGTGGCCCTAATCGGTCCGACCGGCGTGGGCAAGACGACCACCATCGCGAAGCTGGCGGCCAATTTCCGGCTGAAGGAAAAACGCCGCGTCGGATTGATTACGGTCGATACCTACCGCATCGCCGCCGTTGAGCAGTTGCGCACGTACGCCGATATTATCGATCTGCCCATGCACGTGGTCTCCACGGCGAGAGAAATGCGCGAGGCGATTCACCGAATGAACGACTTGGACCTGGTGCTGATGGACACGGCCGGCCGCAGCCCTCGGGACGAGGTCCGCATTCGGGAACTCAAGGCATTGCTCGACGAGGCCGGCGCGAACGAAGTTCACCTCGTCCTCAGCAGTGTTACCGGTAGCCGTACGCTGGTCCAAACGGCCGAACGCTTCGGCGCCGTCGGTCCCACCGCATTGGTTCTCACCAAGTTCGACGAGGCGACTAGCCTGGGCAATATCCTCCCGCTACTGCGTTCCAGCCAGCTCCCCTTGAGCTACCTGACCAACGGCCAGAACGTGCCCGACGATATCGAAACGGCGGACGCCGGCCGACTTGCCAGCATGATTCTCGATCACTAACCAACCGTGAACACGGCTCCTTTGCTCAAGTAAACCACCAACCATGTCGGACCAGGCGAATCCATTACGGCAACTCATGCTGGCCAGTACGGCCCGACAGGGGCCGAGTCGTGGACTGCGCCCTCGACTCGTGCTGGTTGCCGGCGGCCGAAGCGGCGTTGGCGCGACCACCATGGCGTTGAACCTTGCCGTGGCCATGGCGCAGCGCGGCACCCGGGCTGCCTTGATCGACGCCGATTCCAACAGCGGCGACGTGGCCACGCTCTGCCGATTGAACGACGCCCATTCTCTGGCCGACGTGCTCGCCGGCCGCTCGACCGTGGCCGAGGCGTTTCAGCGCGGTCCGGGCGGCATCCACGTGCTAGCCGGGATTTGGGCAATTGAACGAGTCTCCGATTATCCCAAGACCGCGTGCGACTCGCTGATCGAACAATTCGCCGGCTTGGGCGATACGGCCGACTGGATTCTGGCCGACGTGGGACTCGCCTCCGGCGTGATGGCGCGAAGGCTGTGCCACGCCGCCGACCTCGTGCTCCTAGTGAGCACGTCCAGCAACGAGTCGATTATGGACACCTACGCGGTCATCAAGAGCCAGGCTACCCGACAACCGCCGATCTTGCCCGCCGTGCTCTTCAACGCCGTGCCCCGCAAGGCCGAAAACGACGCCGCGCCCAGCCGGCTTTCGCTCGCATGTCGCCGCTTTCTGGGCTTCGAACTGACGACCCTTGGAAGCGTGGAGTCAGACTCCGAGGTGCGGCGCGCGGCCGGCCTGGGCGACCCGTTTGTCCTTTCCATGCCCACCAGCACGGTAGCAAGGCAAGTGTACCGTGCGGCACGAAACCTGTGCAGCTTGCCCACGCTACTCCGACGAGCCGCCTGACCCACGAACCCAAGACTACTAATTCAGCGATGCGAGACTGCCGCGTTTTCGGCGGAAGGCAGGCCGTCTCGCCCTATCCGGTCAACAAGGCGACCGGCAGATCGAAATATACCCAGTGTAGAACAATTGTCCCAATTGTTTGTAAACAGTTGGGACAACTGTTCTACATTCGGCAGGTAAGCTCGAACCTGCCGATCGCCTAAATCAGCCAACTATGGGAAAAGAAGGAGATTGATTGAAGGATTGCCCCGCCGACGCCGATAATTGCTGAGCACTGTCGATAGTCGATGCGCCGTTAAACTAGGTCGGTTCCGTCACTTTTAACGGCCAACTTTTGGGCAAGTCCGTGGCACGCATTTACGCCGGTATTCTGGGCTCCGTTGCCTTCCTGACCGCGCTGGTCCGCGGGTTCCTGTTGGGCGAGGAGGCCCAGAGCATGTTACTCGCCGCTGGGTATGCACTGTGGTGCTTCGCGGCGGCAGGATATGTTATCGGACGGATTGCCGACCACTCTGTCGAGCAGTCGGTGCATGATCGAATTACCAAAGAGCTTATCGGAAAACAGCAGCCGGAGTCAATCGCCGCATCGCATCACTCATCGTAGCCTGATTCGGCGCTTTCATGGAGGAACGCATGGCTATTATTACCAAAGCCGCCCCCGCGGACATGGAACAGCTTTGGATCGAATTCAAGGAAGATATGACGAACCAGGAGCTTCGCAACCGGCTCGTCGAGATCTATCTCCCATTGGTCAAGTACAATGGCGAACGAATTTGGGCAAGACTGCCTGACGGGGTGGAATTGGACGACCTGATCTCGGCCGGCGTGTTCGGGCTGATGGATGCCATCGACGCCTTCGATCTTTCGCGCGGAGTGAAGTTTGAAACCTACTGCGTGCCACGTATTCGGGGCGCCATGCTCGACGAGTTGCGCGCCATGGACTGGGTGCCGCGGCTGGTCCGTTCCAAGGCTAGCAAGCTCAACGAGGCCGTGAGGGGCCTTGAAGCGCGGCTCGGTCGGTCGCCCAATGAAATCGAGCTGTCCGAAACTCTTGGGATCTCCGTGCCGGAACTCGAAAAGATGATCCTCGACGCGAACGCCGTCAGTCTAATCAGTCTCAACAAGAAGTGGTACGAGACAGACAGCTACAAGGACGTTCGCGAAATCGACATTCTCGAGGACAAGAAAGGCGAAGACCCTACCCGCCGCGTCCGTAAAAACGACCTGATGCGACTCGTGACCAAGGGGCTCAATCGGAACGAACGCCTCATCATTATTCTCTACTACTATGAAGAGCTGACCATGAAGGAGATTGGCGCCACGCTCGATCTTTCGGAAAGCCGCGTCAGTCAAATGCACAGCTCCATCGTCCAGCGTCTTCAAGACCAGCTCAACCGCCGCCGCCCCGAGTTCGGAAGCTGAGCGTTGATTTCGGAAGAAACTGCGAGTCAAGGCGGCAGATGCGATCATGAGTCGGGGCGTACAGTTGCCCGACCTGTTTGATGCCCTCCCCGCGGAACAGGCCCACTGCCAGTTCAATCGCGAATTGGCCGTCCTGCGCAACTTGTGCCTCGAACTGCTGGGACGGAAACGGTCAGCCGCGTAGGGCGTGCGCCGGCTTGCCATACCC
>CAZASB010000180.1:0-9731 GCA_964487655.1 uncultured Planctomycetaceae bacterium | reverse complement strand
GGCTGGCTGTCCCAGTCGGCGTCCGGTTCATAGACCCAGCCGTCTTCCGGCGGCGGGGCTCGCGGCGTCGACGGATGCCATAGCCCGCAGTGACGCGAAATCTTCTCGATGACGGCCCCCTGGGGCGGTTCAATGAAGGCGAGCACCTTCATCTACCGTCCGCAACGGGGGTAGGCCAATGGGTCGATCTCATACACCCGCTTGAGCTGCCGGCAGGCAGATGAGCATCGCCCACGTCTGGCTGCATCGGCTGGGCGCCGCAATCTCTGAGGCCTTGCCGCTTAACGCCGCGCCCGGCCTCCTCGGCCTTCCGCCGCATTCCGCGGGCCTTGTTCGAGTAGTCCTCTTCATTCCCCTGGCGGATCATCTTCCCGCACCTCCACCAACACCAGACGGTCGATCGAGAACGCATTCTCGCGTTCCGAGCCCGGCATGTAGGCCGGGCCTTCAAGCTTCAGGGATACGTGGATATCGTAGTAGCGCGGATCGGGCAGCGCCGGGTTGAAGGTCATTTGCAGCCGGTGGTCGAACACCCAACTGTGATGCGAGTAGAAATACAGCGTGGACGAACCCAGCGCGCGACCAACATAATACCAGCGATACCGCTCATCGGTCGGGATTTCATCGGGCTTCAATACGCGCTTCACCAAGAAACGCGGCTCCTGGTGTTGATCTAGCAAGCCGAACTCCGGGGCCAGTTCGTTCCAGAGTAACCGTTCACGGGGCGGCGCAGGCAGTTTTCGCCGCTGTATGCGAAGGGGACAGTCCCCCTGTGAACGGTTACGTTCCAGAGATGCAGCATGGTTTCGTCCAACGCCAGACGTTCCTGGCGGACACGGGCCACGATATCCGCATTCCCGTCGGCCAGCGCCTCCGCCTCCCGCAACAGGGCAATTGCCAACCATTCCTTTCCGCCCACGATTGCCCCAATGTAGCGTCCGCTCCCCCACCGTCCAGCTTCCCGTGTCTGGAGCAGGCCGCCAGCAACCGGTCGCCGTCAATCCAGCCTTCGGTGTCCAGGGGCACGCCGATGGCCTCCGGGCGATGCCGGAGCACCAGGCTCAGGAACTTGCTCGTGCAGATCAACTTCTCGTTCACGGCACACCATCGAGTGCGTCCAGCAGAGGCCGGGGATGGTGATTGTCGTTGTGGGCGCGCGCGTGGATCAGCGGCTGCGCCGAAGACACCGGCCGACAATCGGCGCGCTTCAGAAAGTGCTCGAAGAAGAGGTAAATCTGTTCATTGGACTCCTCGGTCGGTGCATGGGCAGGGCGGTTCGTCATGGCCACCCGGTTCTCATAGCCTAGGAGACGGTTCACGGCGACCGAATGATTGAGTGCCTTCCAACGCTCGGGCGGGTCCTCCGAGCCGCCGGAAACCAGGAACGGTCGTGGCGCCATCAGAACGTGCAACTCGTGCAGGTCATGGCCCGCCTCGAAGAGCTTCTTGTACGGGCCAGTCCGCGGATTGCTTTCGGTCGGCACGCCCGGCTTGCGTTCACGTTGGGATTCCCAGCCCAGATACCACGGCTCCCAATAGTTCACGTTGCCCCGCTTTTCATCGAAGACGATTCCGGGGTCGGACCAGGCCCCGCAGGCGAACTTTTCGTAGAGGCAGGAGGCGAACATCGCCCACTTGCCGCCGAACGAATGGCCCACCACACCCACCCGGGTCGGATCGACCTCCGGCAGGGTGGCCAGGGCGTTGTAGCAGTTGGCCGCGACATAGGCCAGCGACGAGAGCGGTTGCCTGGCCGGGCTTTGCTGCTTCGTGTAGTTGGTGGGCCAGCCGATTGACAGGGCGACGAAGCCGCGCCGGGCCAACTGATACGCGAAATCGCGGAAATTGGTCTTGCCGAGCCCGACACCTGTCTCCGGCTCGTAGTACACGACCAGCACCGCCGGGCGTGGGCCGTCGCCCTGGGGAATCAGCAGGTATGCGTCCAACTTCAGGTTTTCGGCGGCCCCAACTCGCACCTTCTTCTGCGTGAAGTTCTCGCGCTGGCTCGTTTCTACGGATTCGATGGCGGGCTTGTCGATCAGCGGGGGCCAGGCCCCGAGCGCAGCGTGCCAGAACTTGAGAATCTCCTGCCGGCGGCGTTGCCAGTCGTCGGACGTTGAGACGGACCGGCCGTCGTCAAAGACCAAAGGCGATCGGTACTGGCCCAAGTCCCCAGCCAGGACTGGAGGTGGCAGGAAAGCAGAAGCAATCTGCTTCCATGTTTTCCCAGTATCGGATAGCTGGTCCGGTTGCCTGGCGTCCTGCGCTCGAACCTCAGCGGCGACGAATGCCAGGAGATAGACCATCGAAACGAATCGGCTCATCACACACCCTCCACGATCACAGCGAGGTAGTCGGCCCCCCGGAAGCGATGCTCTCGCACTTCGCGGTAGGCGGAACTATTGTACCAGGCCTTGGCCTCATCGAAGGATGGAAACTCCAGGATCACCACACCTTCCACCTCCGGGCCTTCCAGCATATATCCATCGCCTGCTCAATCATACCCTGTCTCGCCGACCGGTCCAACCACCATCGCGGAGTTCCGCATTTACGTCAGCACCCAGGGCCGACGCCAGCCCTCCTGACACTTCGGGGCAACTCCACGCCATGGCACGAGAAATGCGTATTCACGGGTCGGGCCTCCTGGGCCCCGCCGGAACCTGCAAAAGGGTGTCGATGGGACGCCAACCGGTGTGCAACTATTGCAGCTTTGTCAGGCGTTCGGTCTGAGAGCGGCAGAAAGAAAGGAAAGTACGATGCGAGTGTTTTGTCTGACTTTGGCGGTGGCCTTGATGACGGTGATGGCAGCTACGACCGCGCGGGCCGAAGAAACGGCAGTCCAAGACACGGCCGGCGTCTCGCAAGCCTGCCCCGAGAACTGCCTGCTTGGCGTCCTTCAGCAAGGCCGAGGGCAGGGAGCCCGCGACGCCAGCGGCCCAGGCTACGGCCGCGGCTACGGCGGAGGTCGTGACGGCGCGGGACGGGGGCAGGGACAGGGCCGCGGGCAGGGGCCGCGTGACGGTAGCGGCCCGCGCCGCGGTCAAGGATACGGTGGCGGCCGTAACGGCAATTGCCGGTAATGCAGCATGTGGGTGAGCCGCCGAGACAGAGGTTAGCCAACCGTGTCTGGCGATCGGCCGGCAGTTGTCATCGCGGAGAAGACAGTATCCCTTGGATTGCTTCACGACGAAGACCCCTCCACCCTTGGCCTCGTTGAAGGCTTCCTGCGCGACTCCATACTGGCCAAGGACTTCGTTGACGCGTTTCCAGGTTTCCGGGTGGATGGCAAGGAAGCATTTGTCCAGGAACGTGAAGTCCATCACGGCTTTCTTCCGCATGCGGAGGAAGTCTTGCAGGAATGCGTCACTCCCAATGCGGATAACCGTGTCAACGACAGGTCTCGTACCTCGACCTACCCTACGTATCACGCGTCTACTCCCAGTAGGCCACTAGGGCTTCGTCAACAGCCCGTACTTGCAGGGATTGGCTCGGCTTCGTGCGACGGGCCGTTGCCAGTTCATCGAGCCAGGCCAGAGCTTCATAGGAACGTGACGTTTGGCTGGCCGCGGCCAGATCGCTAGCAGGCAGCAAGCGGACGCCTGGGCTGAGCGTCGGCTGCATCAGCCCGTCGTCGTCGTGGTTGTGGCCGAGCAGGTGGCCCATTTCGTGCATGACCACGGTCAGCAGGTCGATCCGTTGGGCGGCTTCGGAGCCGGCCCGCGCCTTGAGTTCACCCTCGATGACCGTCGCCTCGAAGGCGGCGTCGGTTGCGTCAACGTACCAACCGTATCCGGCGGCGTTGCCGTCGATCACGATCCTGTTGCCATACGTAACCGCCAGCTTCAGGCCGGCCAGATCGGCAATGTACACCTGGAAGGCCATGCCTTCGAGATCGGCGGATAGGCGGAGGACCGCCTCTTCGACAATCGGCTGCAGGTCGACCAGTGTAATCGTCTCGGCTTCGAGATGGTCGGTGGCGGGGGCAGAGTCTGCGTGCATGGCCGAAGCGGCAAAGTTGCCTACCATGACGTGATCCCAACTGGCCGTGGCGCTCCACCGGGTCCACTTCTGGTTGATGAAGCCGGTACCGGTCGAGTTGCCAATCCACCAGTCGCCGTTTTCGGTAACGCGGCCGACGATGTCATCCTTGCCATCGCCGTTGAAGTCGCCCACCATGACATCGGTCCAACTGGCGCTGGCGCTCCAGCGCGTCCACTTCTGATTGGTAAAAGCGGTGCCGGTCGAGTTGCCAATCCACCAGTCGCCGCTAGAGGCAGCGCGGCCGACGATGTCGTCGCGGCCGTCGCCGTTGAAGTCGCCCACCATGACGTCCACCCACGTGACGCCCGTACTCCAGCGCGTCCACTTCTGGTTAGTGAAGCTGGTGCCGGTCGAGCTGGCGATCCACCAGTCGCCGCTAGAGGCAGCGCGGCCGACGATGTCGTCGCGGCCGTCGCCGTTGAAGTCGCCTACCATGACGTCCACCCACATGACACCCGTACTCCAGCGCGTCCACTTCTGGTTAGTGAAGCTGGTGCCGGTCGAGTTGCCAATCCACCAGTCGCCGCTAGAGGCAACGCGGCCGACGATGTCGTCGCGGCCGTCACCGTTGAAATCGCCCACCATGACGTCGGTCCACGTAACGCCCGTACTCCAGCGAGTCCACTTCGAATTGGTAAACGCGGCACCAGTCGAACTGGCAATCCACCAGTCGCCGCTAGAGGCAACGCGGCCGACGATGTCGTCGCGGCCATCGCCGTTGAAATCGCCCACCATAACGTCGGTCCAGTTGACCGAAGTGCTCCAGCGGGTCCACTTCTGGTTGGTGAAGGTTCCGTCACCGTTGCTGAGAGCCACCCACCAATCACCGTTGGCGGCGTTACGTCCAACTATGTCGTCCAAGCCATCGCCGTTGAAGTCGCCGGCCATGACGTCCACCCACGTGACGCTCGTGCTCCACATAGTTCCCTTCTGGTTGGTGAACCCATCGACCCCGTTGCTTTCGGCCATCCACCAGCCGCCGTTGCTCGCAAAGCCGACCAGATCGGAGTTAGTGTTCGCAATGGGCGCCGCCATCAGGATGATCTCGCCGGTGACCGAATCGAGCACCTGGCCGGTGTCGGCGTCGAACACGTCGTCGGGCAGTGCCGGCAGGATGAGCACTCGCTTGGAATAAAGCTCCGGCACGAGGCTCTTCTCGCCGAAGTTGTTGTTCACGCCGTCATATCCGGCCGGCAGTACGATGTTGAAGAAGATATCGTTGCCGACATCGCCGCCCGGTGTGCCGATCGTATCGATCCCATCGATAAACGCGGCCGGCTGCTCCTCCATGATGCTGTAGGTGCCGGGCAGCAGGTTCGAAAACGTGTAGGCGCCCGTTAGATCGGTCGTAGTCGAAATTGGGTCGATCGTGTTGCCCAGATTATCCACGCCGCTAAGCCAGATCACCACGTTGGCAATGACCGATTCGCTGGCCTGCTTGATGCCGTCGTTGTTGATGTCCACGTATACGAAGCCGGACAGGCTCGATGGCACCGCATAGTTTGCGAAGTCGTACTCGTCGGCATCCACGATCAGCCGATTGACGATCTCGACGGTATAGTAGCCCGGGTCGGCAGGCGCGGTGCGAGTCCAGCCTGCAACGGCCACTTCGCGAACGAAGTAGCGACCATTGTCCAGGTTGACGAACGCGTATGCGCCTGTGCCACCAGTGGTTGCCTGCGTAGCAAGCAATTCATCGTTGTCGTCCAGTACGCCGTCGCCATTGGTGTCGGCATACAGTTCGATGGAGAAGCCGCCCAACGGAACGTCGTCGTCTGTAATGCCGTCGCCGGTCATGTCGCGGTACTTCACGCCGCTGATGGCTGGTGCGTCGGGATAGTTGGCGAAGTCATAGTCGCCGGTATCCACGATGAGTCGGTTGACGATCTCCACGGTGTAGTAGGCCGGACCGGCCGGGCCGGTCTGGCTCCAGCCAGCGGAGACTATTTCGTGAATAAAGTAGACGCCGTCCGCCAGGTCGCCGAACGTATACTTGCCGGTCGTCGCATCGGTCACCTGGATATTGATCAGCATGTCGACGTCGGGATCGAAGATTCCGTCACCATCGTCGAGGTACAGTTGGATGGTGAATCCACCCAACGGCAAGTCGTCGGCCGTAATGCCGTCGCCGGTCAGATCATGATATTTTACGCCGCTGATGGCCGGGGCGTCGGGGTAGTTGGCGAAGTCGAAGCCGGTTGTGACATCGGCCGCGTAGTCAATCACGTCGAACGTATGGTAGTAGAGCGGATCGGTTTGTGTCCAGCCGTCCTGGACCACTTCGCGAATGAAGTAGGTTCCGTTGACTAGGTTCGCAAAGGTATACTCGCCGGTGGTCGCGTCGGTCGCCTGGGTATTGACAAGCGCATCGACGTTGGGGTCGAACAGGCCGTCGCCATCAGTGTCGAGGTACAACTCGATACTGAACCCGCCCAGCGGCAGATCGTCGGCTGTGATGCCGTCGCCGGTCAGATCGTGGTACTTGGTTCCGCTGACGGACGGCAGCTCGCGGTAGTTGGCGAAGTCGTAGCCGTCCGTGATGTCGATCGCGTAGTCGGCCACTTCAATTGTATAGTAGTAGAGTGGATCGGTCTGCATCCAGCCGTCCTGGGCCACTTCACGAATGAAGTAGTTTCCATTGACCAGGTTGGCAAAGGCATACTCGCCGGTGGTCACGTCTGTTACCTGGGTATCAACGAGTGTGTCGATATCGGGATCAAAGACGCCATCGCCATCGTCTAAGTACAGTTGAATGGAGAATCCGCCCAGCGGCAGGTCGTCGGTCGTGATACCGTCGCCTGTCAGGTCGCGGTACTTCACACCACTGATGATCGGAAGGGCCCGGGTGTTGGCAAAGTCATGGCTGACGTCGGGGGCCACCTGATCCACGACGGTGAGGGTGTGGTAATAGAGCGGAGATGTTCGCGTCCAACCAGCCTGGGCCACTTCGCGAATGTAGTATTGCCCATCGATCAGGTCATCGAACGTGTACTCGCCGGTCGTCGCGTCGGTCACCTGGGTGTCGATCAGCGTATCCACCGCCGGGTTGAAGATGCCGTCGCCGTTGTCGAGGTACAGTTGGATGGTGAAACCGCCCAGTGGGAGGTCGTCGGCCGTGATGCCGTCGCCCGTGATGTCGTGCCACTTCACTCCGCTAATGGAGGGCAGCTCGCGGTAGTTGGCGAAATCATGGCCGTCCGTAACGTCGACCGCGTAGTCGGCCACCTCAATCGTATGGTAGTAGAGCGGATCAGTCTGCATCCAGCCGTCCTGGGCCACTTCGCGAATGAAGTAGGTTCCATTGACCAAGTTGGCAAAGGCATACTCGCCGGTGGTCGCATCGGTCACATGGGTGACAACGAGCGTGTCGACGTTGGGGTCGAAGACGTCGTCGCCGTCGTCGAGGTACAACTCGATGCTGAATCCACCCAGCGGAACATCGTCGGCCGTGATGCCGTCGCCCGTGATATCGTGCCATTTCACGCCGCTGACGGTCGGCAAGTCCCGGGTGTTGGCAAAGTCGTAGCCGGTCTGGATCGCCAACTCATAGTCGGCCACTTCGATGGTGTAATACGCCGGGGCAACTGGGACTGTCTGGGTCCAGTCGGTCTCCACGACCTCGCGAACGAAGTAGTGGCCGTCCAACAAGTAGCTGAACGTATACTCGCCAGTCGTCGCGTCGGTCACTTGAGTGTCGATCAGCGTATCGTCGACAAGATCAAACAGGCCGTCGCCGCCATCGAGGTACAGTTGGATGCTGAACCCACCCAGCGGCAGATCGTCGGCCGTGATGCCGTCGCCCGTGATATCGTGCCATTTTACGCCGCTGACCGTCGGCAGATCTCTGGTATTCGCAAAGTCGAAGCCATCGGAGGCGACAATCGCCTGACTGGCGATGTCCAATGTATGGAAGTAGAGCGGGTCGGTTTGCGTCCACCCGGCTTGGTCTTTCTCGCGGATGAAGTAGCGGCCGTCCTCCAAGTCGCTAAACGTATACTCGCCGGTCGTGGCATCGGTTACCTGCGTGCCGATCAAGTCGTCGTCGTCCGGATTGAAAACGCCGTCACCGTTGTCGCGATACAATTGGATGGTGAAGCCGCCCAGCGGCAGGTCGTCGGCCGTAATGCCGTTGCCCGTAATGTCGTGGTACTTTACGCCGGTGATGTCCGGCAGTTCCTGGTAGTTGCCGAAATCGAAGCTCCACGGGCCCTGCATGACGACGATGGCGTCCAGCGTGAAATCGACATCGGGGACGCCAACAGAATTGAACGAGATCTGGATGCTCGTGACTTCCTCGAAGGAGAACGTTCCCAGGAGAACGAAATCGGCAAACGGAATGTAGTGACTCTCGTCGCTGGGGCTTTCGGGCAGCATGCTCGTGAAGGTGGCGCTTCCTCCCGGGCCGACCATGTGGATGGTCACGTCCATGTCCGTCCCAAGGGCGCCGACTTGAAGCATGGTCATATCGAGTCGGAGAGCCGTGTTCACGCCGCCGCCGGTCAGGTCTTGCGATAGAGGCGTCGCCAGGGCACCGTCGTACGTCAGTACGGCCTTTGAGCCGGGGGCGCTCACGCCGGTTGCAAAGTCGAGAACGCCGGTGCCAACAGAACCCGAGGCGGATATCGGACTCGGAACCCCCAGTACCTCAATGGTCAATTCGCGTTCGCCGCCCAGCATCGAACCGGTGTGGGTGAATTCGGCCGGATTCGGAGAGAAACTACTGATGGCCCAAATGTCGGCCGGGTCGGGATCGGCAAACGAATCGACCACGAGTCCCACGTCGGTGTACACATCGTCGTTGACAACATCAAAGGTGTAGTACGCCGGGCCGGCCGTCTGAGTCCAACCGGTCAGCGGCTGCTCCCGGAGGAAATAACGCCCGTCGGTCAGACCGCTGAACGCGTACTCACCCGTTGTGGCGTCGGTAACTTGCGAGTCGACCAGCGCGTCGGTCAGTGGATCGAACGTGCCATCACCACCGTCGCGGTACAAGTCGATGGTGAACCCACCCAGTGGCAGATCGTCCGCCGTGAATCCGTCGCCAGTCATGTCCTGGTACTTCACGCCGGTGACCGAGGCCAGCATGGCTCGGCTCTCGCACTGCTCCAAGCGAAGCAGACGCCGTCGTCCGACGACACTCTGGCTACTTCGACTTGGTTTCCTGCCGGCGAGTTTAAGAAGGGAAGAAAACGCATGACGAGCGAATCTGCGGGGCATGTTGCTTCTCCGGGTGTTCCTCAAAACAAATAAGGTGGACTGCCCAGCCGGCGATCCACTTGGACAACTAGTTCACCTACTACCGCCAAAGTTCCCACATGCCAACGCGCACTGAATGGCACGGCTGGAAACACGAATACAATCTATCTATTCACTCTGGTCAGCGCAATCTACCTAGCTTCCATGGTAGTTGGAACTACAGGCGTTGCAACGATCTGTTGCGTATTTCCCTGGAAATAGTTCTTATGAGGGGTGTGTTGTTACGATTAGAGGGAAAGCCGGTCCGGAATTGCTCGGCTCCATGGAAGGTGGCGACAGGCTGGCAGTTCCACCTCGCAGGTATAGGAGGATTGAGGTAAAGCTCACTCGCCCGGCCTTGAAAAACCCCGACGCGGTACCTTAGCATGGATTATTCATCTACGTAGGGTGGGTCAAGGTCGCGTGGATCGTTGGTGGGTCCGCACAAGCCGCAA
>CAZASB010000179.1:0-9759 GCA_964487655.1 uncultured Planctomycetaceae bacterium | reverse complement strand
TTAACAAATGCCCGGCATAACGTCAAGCAGTCCACGCGATTTTTCTCCTAATCTGCTCATGGGCCGTATGCCGCTACATTCCGGCGGGGGGCCAACAAGGACAGAGGACTCAGCGTAAGGGCGAGGCTGCCGCCGCGCTGGGGTGAGCACACAGCTAACCTGGAGGTTCGCCCTGCTAAACGGGCTAGGTGCGCGGCGTTGGGAGGGCGAGGCTCCTACCGAGCCGCCTGTGGCTTGTTAGTAGCGGTAGCCATTCTCGGTGTTCGTGCCGCGGAGCAGGTTTCGCAACAAGTCCGGGGTGAAGACTGCGTCATTGTCATCGGTTGACGGAAACCCGAGGACGGCACCGTCGCGGAACCCGAAATTGGCGATGCCCCGATGATGGCTTCCGATGCGTCCCACTTCGTCCGAGAGGAATGGAGGTTCGCGATTGCAGTCAACGATCCCCTCATCGGCAGATGCCTGCACCAACTCGCTGGTTGGCGCCATCCAGCCGACTGGGGTGGTACGTTCGACCAGCAGGATCATGTCGTCGCTGTGTGGGCCGAAGTCGAAGAACCGCTTGCCCCGGTCGGGCTCGAACGGCATGTCGGGCCCCACGACCACCGAGTAGGTGGCCTGGCCCGGCTTGGCCTCCGGATGGCTCGGGCAGCGGTAGATGGGCATCGGCTCGCCGTGGAACGAGCGGTTGTAGTCGCTGTCCCACGGTTCGTCGAGCCGGATGCGCTTGTGAAGCTCCCCGTGCCCCAGGTAGGGCAGCAGGAGCACGCGCCAACTATGGAGCGGGTTGCCGTTGACATCGACCGACCATGCCGGCGGCAGCGTCCCATGATCGCGCTCGTAGAGGAGCATGGCCAGCGTAATGCGGTGCATCTGGTCAGTGCATGCACGGCGGCGAGTCGCTTCACGTCTAGATTTCCAAGAGCGAATGAAGTTGCTGGATAGGGTGTCACCCACATACTTCGATCGCGCATGGATCGAGATGAAGGAGATACCGGTCGGCGGGATAGGGGAAATATCGGACAGTTCACCATCGCTTGCCAAGGTTTCGTCCACAATGATATTGAAACGACATGCGACGCCGTTCCAATCGATTCTCAAACGCCCAAGATGCCGAATTGACAAGTCCTCGGAACGAGTCTGCCACGAAGCGTATCCGTGGGAAAGTGACTGGATGTACGCAAGCCACTCCAGGCGTTCCGTTAGTGCCTTGTCGTGCCCTTCGCTTGCAGGCAGGAGGCTGTCCAGTTGGTTGATGAGTTCCTCAAGCTGCTCCTTCGTGGGCGGATGCTCCAGCGAGCCGGCGATGCCGAATGCATCGGCCATTCCTTCAAAGGCGATACCGATTAGAAGACCTAACGACGTTGGGTTGTGCCCGACAAGACGCCCCAGCCGCTTGAGTGTGACAATATCATCGATGGCACCGTCCAGATCGCCCGTTGCGATGCGGTAGTTCGCGCGGGGTATGAGTCCCCGGGTGAACGATCGCATTCGCATCAGCTCGTTGAGAGCGATACTTACACCAAGATCATCCTTCTCGATATGCCGCACTAGAGGAATCTGAAACGACGGTCTGCGCACCGCCTGCCCGAGAAGGTCGAGTGCCGGGCCATTCTGCTCCAGCCACGCGGCCATCATCGGCAGGTCGTCGAGCGTCCAAGACCAGGCGAGCTTCTTGTCGAGCATGAACGCGGCACTGTCCCTGGACCGGTTGTCAGGCGGCAGGACGTCAAGCAGGCTTTCGTCAAACTCCTTGCTCCGGGCATAGGCTCGAAGAAAATCCCATGGCTCTTGATACGTCATGTTGGGCCGGATCGTGTGAACATCCAGCCCAAGCTGCTCGCAAATGCTTGCGAAATGCAAGGGGTCCGTATCAGGATGTCTGCCGAGATGCTGCACGACGAGCCGATATCCGTTCTCGTCGGTAGCAAGGTTTTCGGAGCGCGTCGCCTGCTGGATGGCCGCGAAGTAGTCCATCTCCTTGCCGTTCGACTTGAGTGGCTCGATGATGTAAGTGGTCTCCTTTGAGATGCAAAGCGGTCGCGAAGGCAATAGATTCACGTAGACCACTGCCACGACAAGAAGGAAGACGATCCCGCCGCATATCCATAGCGCCCGGCGGCTCTTGCGTGGCGACAGGGGCCGGTTGTCGTTGGTGCTTTCCGGCGTGGGTAGGCTTTCCATCATCGGTCGGGCCTTTATACAAGACCTGTTGGTGAGCTTGGCGGCTTCTTCGTTGTTCTGAGTAAGTCTTGGCTGTCACCGGATGGAACGGTGGACGACCACGGTTCGGCAGGAGCCTCTCCCTCCCAGACCACGGTTCGGCGGGAGACTTACCTTACCGAGCGGCTCATTTGATTATTCGCCGCCGTGCGGTGGATATTAGAGCCACCCCCCAGGTTCACGGTTGCCGCCCGGCCGATCGTGCCCTTCCGTCGCCCACTACTGCTTGCGCCCACTACTGCTTGCGCCCACTACTGCTCGATGGAAATCGCCTCGACGGGACATTGGTCAGCGGCATCGCGGGCGGCCGCCTCCTGTTCCTCGGACACGGCCCCCTCGATGGCCACGGCGTTGCCGTCCGGGCCTTCCTGGAAGACTGCGGGGCACAGGTCAATGCATAGTCCGCACGCGGTACAGGTGTCTTGGTCCACGGTCGCTCTCATGGCATTATTCCTTTGCGGCAATAGGGGATGAATAGCTTACCCGGCATCATATCACGATTTCGGGAAGATAGTAGAGGGTGACGTGGGTACGGATGGGCTGCGGGCTCGCGTCGTCCCCTTGCTGCCGCAAGTCAATCGGCGCGTTCGCGACCGAGCACATGCACGTATTCCGCGCCGAGGAAGACAATTGCGGCATCGATGTAGCCCCACGGCAAGTTGCCATCGTGCGATTGCCACTGCACCCGTCTTGTCATCTATGATCCGGGTTGCTTCATTGTCGGTTTATCCCGTGGTCACTCGGGTTCGGCGTCGCTGCTGATGTCCATGGCATTGGTTTCCACTTGGCGTTGGAGCCAATCGTTCCACTTCTTCGAGCTTTGAGCGCCAAGCTGTTCGCGATTCTTGCGCACGGCCGTACCTACGAGCTGTCGCATCTGCCGGTCGCGAAGGTGATCGATCCGCGGCAAGAGTTCGTCGAGCACCCGGGCAGACTGCTCGTGCTTACCTTCGAGCATGAGGACGCTACCGCGGCCGGCGAGGCCGAAGGCGCGAAATTCGGTCTCGGTTTCGTCGAGCGCCGCCAGTTCGTCGAATAGGGCCAGGGCCTCGGTGTACCGCCCGTCGAGCAGGTAAATGCGAGCGAGCTGTTGCTTGGCTCGGCGCGAGAGGTGCGTTTCCTCGGGGAAGTATTCGATCATCGCCTGCCATGCATCTTCGGTATCGCGCGTGGTGGCGTAGAACCACTGCGCGCGTGCCGCTGCCTGGCGGGGCACGGCCAAGGCCGCGCCGGACGCCTGCAACGGCAGCAGTGGGTCCGTCTCAGTGCTCCACCATGCCAGCAAGGCGCCAACGAGAAACATACTGATCGCAGCCAAGCCCAGCAGCATTCGACGCGATAGGCCGCGCGACTGTATGGACGACTGCTTCATCAGGCAGCCCAGGCGTTGGGTAACGTGGGCCATTTCAACGGCAGGTACGCCCACCACGCTCGATTCCCAAACGGCGAACTGTTCCGGCCACTCGGGTCGAGCGTGTTCGGCATGAAGCTTCCGTATCTCGTGCAGCAGTTCGTGGGCCGAATTGAATCGGTCGTCCGGGCTCTTGGCAAGCATCCGGTGTACCAAATGGCACAGAGCGGGCGGCAGGTCGGGTCGCTTCGATTCGAGTGGGGCGGGCTGGCTCTTGATGTGCTGCACGGCCACGCCCAGGGCCGTCTCACTCTGGAACGGCGGCTGCCCGCTCAGGAGGTGATAGCAGGTGACGCCTAAGGAATAAAGATCGCTCCGCGGATCGAGCGGCTTGCCCTCGACCTGCTCCGGGCTCATGTACAGCGGCGTGCCCATGGTCATGCCCACCTGGGTCAAGTCGAGCGATTCGTCCTGACGGGTGAGCCGAGCGAGGCCGAAGTCGGCTACTTTGACCTCGCCCTCGGCGGTGAGCATAATGTTTTCCGGCTTGATATCACGATGGATGAGTCCGGTATCCGCGGCCTTGGCCAGTGCGGCGGTCACTTGGCGCATGACCGAGATGGCTTGCGGCAGGTCGAGCGGCCCATGCCGGCGGAGCCACTCGCGGAGGTTTTGTCCCTGGACGTACTCCTGGGCGATGAAGTGCAGCCCCGCCTGCTCGCCCACTTCGTAAATCTGTACGATACTGCCATGGACCAGGGCCGCGGCGGACTGGGCCTCGCGGCGGAATCGTTCGAGGTACTTCGGATCGCGGGCGAGTTCCGGCTTGAGTATCTTGACGGCAACGCGTCGGCGGAGCGAAAGCTGCTCGGCCAGGTACACCTCGGCCATGGCACCCCGGCCCAGCAGTCGCAAGAGGCGATAGTCGCCCAACCGCCGACCAACAAGGTCGGCAGCAGGATCGTCTGGAGCATTGCTTGTGTCGGGCATGGGAATCGCGGCACTTGGTCAAAATATCCGAGGAACCGTTTTGCGCAACCGATCTACGTCCCAACCAGCTTTTCGAGGAAGGCCCGAACCTTGCGGGCTTCGTCGAGAACGACCTTGGGGTCGTCGCTTGGCGCCACGCACTCGACCACGAGGGGGCCGCTGCTGAAACCACCTTGCTTGAGCCGGGCAAGAACGGCGGGGAAGTCGACCTTACCCGTGCCGGGAGTGATCGACACATTCCTGACCGGCTTGTCGTCTTCGACCGCCATGGTGAAATCTTTCACACACATGCCGGTTACCAGGCCGTCGACGGTTGCGGCGTCGTCCACGGGGTCGAGCGCACCTTCGGAATAGTAGAAGATATTCCCCGGGTCGTACCAGAGGCGGAAGTTGTCGTGCCCGACGGCCTCGATACACTTGCGTAGTTGCGGCCCCGTGGCATTGAGTCCGCCGTGTGGCTTGATGACGATGGCCACGCCTTTTTCGGCGGCGTAGTCGCATGTCTCGGCAATAGCCTTGTAGTAGACGGGGAAGAGGTTCTCGTTGCCGATGCCGCCCATCAGCAGAGAGGGGCAGCCGGCGGCCTGGCAGGCATCGATCAGTCGCTTCATATCGTCAATGCCGTCCTGGAGCGACTTACCCACGCCAATGCCTCCGCCATAGTTCGACACGATTCGGAGGCCGCGTTTCTCGGCCTCCTCGCCGATCTGCCGGGCCTCATCCACGGTCGTCGCGGCGGGCATGACCAGCCGCTTGGGAGGTTGCGTGGTCATAAGTCCCACGTATTTGAACCCAGCCTCGGCAACGGCGTCGAACGCTTCGCGATACTCCAGGTTGCTCCACGGCCGCGTGTAGCAGCCGATTTGCCAACCATCGCCTGGTGCAGTGTTCTCCGCAGCCTGAAGACTTCCGCTCCACGGGCGGGACATCAGAAGCCCAGCGGCGCCGAGGCCGGCTGCGTGGCCGAGGAAAGTGCGTCGTGATACGGTGGGTAGATCTCTCATGGGAGCCTCACTTCTTGGGGTTCAAGTCTAGGGGAGGGAAACGATAGTAGGATTCCAGGGTGAGCGTGGCTAGGGCGGTGCAAAACAGCCGTCCGCCCACGTGGTTGCCCCATCCAACGCTTTCGAGGTACCAACTTCCTTTCTCGGGACCGTCGTTTGCTTGGGCTTCCAGCAGGTGGTCGCGCAATGCGGTGCTGAACGTGGTCCAGGGCAGCCCGCCAACCTCGCGCATTACCTGGGCCATGCATAAGTTCTGATAGAACTCTCCGGCGAGGGCCGGACCCTGCGCCGCCAAGTCGGCTACGAGTTGCAGGAGTTCGAGTCGCTTCATGGCTCGGCCGAGGTAGAGCTGCGAGAGAGCGCCGGCGGCGGTAGCGGTCGGATTGGCCCGGCCATCGCGACGTTCGCGGAGGAATCCGCTGCCGTCGGGTGCCCGCAAGTTGTCAAAGTAGCTGCTCGCCAACTTCAGCTTCGTTTCCGGAACTCGCAAACCGGACCATTGGGCAGTCTTCAGCGCCGTCACGCTCCATGCCGTGGCGAAGAAATCGCTCGATCCGCTGGGCTGGTCGGGCAAGCTGGGCTTGAGGCTCCAGCCGCCGTCGGTGTTTTGGGTGTTGACCAGGAAGTTCACCGCATTTTGCGCGGACTTTTGGCTCTGCGCATCGGTGGTCAGGGCCACGGCTTCGCACAAGGCGCAGGTGGCGATGGCATGCGAGGGAAGGAATCCTGCCTGCGGCTCATAGAGCGTGGCGGCGTCGGTGCCAACGGGCGTCATTCGCGATCGCAGGAAGTTCAGGCCGCCGCCTACGTTGCGACGGAACTCGCCGCGGCGCGGACCGTGGCCGGCGCTCAGCAATGGTAGCAAGGCGAGTGCCGTTGCCGTATTCGGCGCCTGGTCGAGGGCACCCGGATCGGCCGACGCATTCCGATCTCGTGGACCTCGGTGGTCGAAGTTCCAGGAACCATCGGGGAACTGGTGCGCAGCAATCCAAACCAGGGCCATTTGGACGGCTGCCTCGGTTTGGTCGCCGCCGCCGTAGTATCGCAGCAGGGCCGTCCGATTCTGCTCGGTTCGACATGCGGCGAGATCGGCAATCGCAGGTGGCGACTCCACGGGCCCTACCGACGCTGCCGGTTTGCCGGTGGCCAGGATGCGGGTCCGCACCTGCGCGCGAACCTTACCGTCACTCAACTTCGATTCCACCTGTTTGTACCACGTGGCGGCATGCCATCGGATTTGCTCCTGGGCTCCGGCCGGTTCGCCTTCCGCCGCCTGCCACCAGTCGTCCGCTAGTGTGACGATGCTTGCCGTATCGGTGAGTTTTTTCAGTTCGCTGGTGGCGATTTGGGCCAGTTGTTCGTCGGTGCCTTGGGCAAGCAAGGGAAGGCCCGCAGGCCAGTTTCCCTTGGTGAAGCACTCGTACTTGCCGATAGCCAACGAGGCTTGAGGATCCCGTGGCCGCTCGGCGAGCGCATGGCGCGCGTCGGCGAGGTCGTCGTAAGCCTGTCGGATCGCGTTGAGTCGCGTCATTGTAGCTTCCACATTGCGATGCGCCGAGGCATCGTCAAGGGTTCCCAGAGTCGTACGTGCCAGTTCGATAAGTTGCTTGGCAACGTCGAACTGATCCCGCGTCACGGCCTCGTCGGCTGCTTCAAGAATCCAGTCGGCCAGCGCGTTTCGATCGATCGTATCGGGTGCCTTCGTGGCAATAGTCTGGAGCTGGGCGAGCTTCATCGTGGGGCCGTCCACGTCGTACTGCTTTGCCATGCTGTCGATTGCCAGCAGGGCCAACTCGAAATCGTCGACCTCGACGGCTAGTTCAATCGCCGCGTCGAAGAAGGCATACGCGGCAGCCGTGTCCTCTTGTGGCTCGCCGGCGCGCTGGATCAGTTGCTTGGCCAACGCGGCCTTCTGGTCTGGCTGCTCGGCGGCGGCGAAGTCGGCCTTGAGCAACTCCGTACGGATTCGTTCCCGCCACCGCTTCCGACTTTCCTCCGCAGGGACGGCCGACCTCCGATCGCCTTCGCCGGGCGCGGACGTGGCAATGCCGACAGTCAAGTCTGACGGCGCAACGAGTCCCCAGAGTCGGACCACACCGTCTTGGCAAGCCATGACGGCTCGACTGCCGTCGGGCGCGACGGCGACGGCCAGGATGGGATCGCCCGGCACCTCGAAACGCTGCTGCTCGCACAACTGGGGCATCTGCCACACGATGAGTCTGCCGCCGCGGTCGACGGATACCGCGCACTCACCGGTCGCGGTGTAGGCCACGGAGGTAACCGCCTGCTCGTGGCCGCGCAGTTCCGCGCGCGCCTTGTTGCCCCGAAGATCCCAAAGGCGAACCATCTGATCGTCGCCCGCGGAGGCGGCGTCAGAGCCGTCGGGCGCCACGGTCACGGCGCGTACCGGGCCTCGATGTCCGGCAAAACGGCGCACCTCGGCGCCCGTGTCGCGTTGGAAGGCTAGTACCGCGCCATCCTCGCCCCCGGATATGACCCCGGCGCCGTCACGAGAAAAGACGACGGCGTGAACCGGCCCCACATGGCCGGAGAAGGCGCGCACCTCGGCCTGTTTGCCGAGGTCGATCAGGCGGATACTGCCGTCGTGGCAGCCAACGACCGCAAGTTCGCCGTTGAGATCGATCGCCAAGCTATGCACCTGACGCCCTTCCGCGACGGGAATGACTTTCGGACTACCGCCAAGTCCGGCATCCCAGACACGGATCGAGCCCCCCGGCGTATCTGCCTGCCCAGTCAGGGCGTATACGAAGCGGCCATCGTATGAGAATTCGATTGCGACGACCCGGTTTACAGCGTCGGGAAGTTGTCGTACCTCGTACCCGGCGACGGGATCCCACAATCGCACCGTCTTGTCCTGTCCGCCTGTCACGGCGAACAGGCCGTCGGGCGAGAACGCCGCAGAAAGGACGGGGCCGATATGTCCTTGCATCGACGCGATCTCACCCAGACGAAGCGGCCCCGGCATGGCAAAACCTCTTGGAGTCGCGGCTGGTCGCGGGCTGGGGGCGGGAAAACTATCGCGAACATCCGGTTGCGGACGGTTACGTTCAGGGCGAGGGGACGCCCATTTGCGGCCAATCTCCGGTATCTCAAGGCTGGGTTCCGGACGGCGCTCCGGAGCGGTCCGAGTCTCGGGCTGGCTGTTCTCCTGGTCCATCACGAACACCAGCGCCAAGGCGAGCGCGCCGACTGCGGCCACGCCGAGGGCAATCACGGGAATCTGCCAATTCTTGCCGCGACGCCGGGTCGGATACGATCGAGTCGACGACGCGCCCCTGTCTGTCGGAATGCCGTTGTCTACGATTGCCGGAATGACTGACGAGGCCACCACGGCCCGTGGCACGCTTCCGGGTGGTAGGGATGCTTGGTGAGGCGGAGGCGTTTGGTGTGGCATACCTGGGCCTGCCGACACGCCTGGGCTGGGAGGCATACCGGGACCCGGCGGCATCGGAGGCAGTGGCATGGCCGGGCTTGCCGGCTGTTTCAATTTCAATGCCGCGTCGTAAACCGCTCGCTTCTGGGCATCGAGCAGGCAGATCCGGGCTGCCGCTAGTTCGTTGAGTATCCGTTGCGACTGGGCGGTGTACTTGCCCGACTGGAAGGTACGCACATGCGTCATCTGCCGGTCGGCGGCGTTGGCGATCACGTCGGAGTCCGACTCGAAGAGCCCAATGCCCAGCAAGCGATAATGGTGAGGTGGCTGTTCCTCGGAAGGGATACCCAGCCATTTCCGATATGGATCGAAGCTTGCCATTGGGCTCTATTTCAAGCGGCCAAAACCGGCATAAACACGGCAGCGCCCGCAGTACCTTTGCCGGAATGCAGTAAGCGGGGGAGCATGAAACCCCCATGGAGTGACCTATGGTCAGCACTAATGCCGCGAACAGCGGCCGGTATGCTGCTGTTCGGACAATCTATTGTACGCTATTGCATTATGGTGCTTTCGAGCGAACTTGACAACGTACGGTGGCATGGAACGCCCATTCCTGATCGACTACGGGTTACCATGACAGGTGGCAGCGTCATTACCCGCACGGGTTATTTTCATGAATACCTGGTACCACAAATCACAAACTGAGTACGTGTTGCGTCTTAGGACTATGGAAAAAAGCGGCCTTCGGAACCGAGAGTTAGAGGTTCGAGTCCTCTCGGGCGTTCGTAAATATTCGC
>CAZASB010000178.1:0-9811 GCA_964487655.1 uncultured Planctomycetaceae bacterium | reverse complement strand
GTCCCCTTCGCGTGAAGCGGAGAAAACTGCCTGCGCCGCCCCGTGAACGGTTACGACACGGCAGCTTGACACCGGAAGATGAATACGAGAGAATGCATCTTGAGGCCCATCCCTTGCGAAAGCGAGTAGCTACTCGGCGCGAAGGGAACGAGGCATTCCGCTTCACGTTGACCATGAGTAGAAGGAAACGGTCTCGAAGAGAGCGGACACGACAATCGCATCTGGTTTGTAGCGATTGAAGCTTAACCATGCCTATCCGCTTTGGCTAAGCGGGTTTGGCGATTCTCAAACGATCTGTCGATTGGAAAGGACCAAGATTATGAAAGACTCATTCACGCGGCGCGGATTCATTCAAACGGCGGCGGCAGGTTCCGCTGCATTGGCCGGGCTGAGCGGCGGTCGGGGACCGACCGTGTTCGCCGCCGAGGCCGATAAGCCGGCACTGCTCGGCGGCACGCGCGTTCATCAGGGCGGCTGGCCCGGTTGGCCCCGGTGGGACGAAGCCTGGGAGTCGGAGATTATCGACGTCCTGCGCAGCGGGCAGTGGTGCGGTTACGGCAGCACGGGGAAGGTGGGCGAGTTCGAAACGGCTTACGCCAACGCGCTCGGCGCCAAACGCTGCGTGACCATGGCCAGCGGCACCGCCTCGCTGATTACCGCCTTGCACGCCGTAGGGGTCGATGCAGGCGACGAGGTCATCACCTCGCCCTATACGTTCATCGCCACATATAACACGATCCTCATGCACAAGGCACTGCCCGTGTTCGCCGACACGGATCCGGCCACGCTGACGATGGACCCGGCGTCGATCGAAAGCCGCATTACCGAGCGTACCCGCGCGATTGTACCGGTCCATATCTACGGCATGCCTTGCGACATGGATCCGATCAACGCGATTGCCAAGAAGCACAACTTGGCTGTTGTTGAGGACTCCTGCCAGGCGTGGCTGGCTGAATACAAGGGCAAGAAGTGCGGTACGCTGGGCGACCTGGGCTGCTTCAGCTTCCAGAACTCCAAGCACATTTGCGCCGGCGATAGCGGCGCCATCACCAGCAACAACGACGAGTTGGCGGACCGCTGCCAGTCGTTCCACAACGTGGGCCGCGCATTCGGGACCCTCAAGGGCAGCGGATGCTTTACCCGCGGCAGCAACTTCCGCATGAATAACTATCAGGCCGCCATGCTGCTACCGCAGATCGAGAAGCTGGTGGAGGAGACCAAAATCCGGCAAGAAAACGCGGACCATCTCACCGCCGGCCTGAAGGAGATTCCCGGCGTCACGCCGGTACGCTTGCCGGAAGACAGCCGGGCGGTCTGGCATCTGTACGCATTCCGCTACGATCCAGAGCAGTTCAGCGGTCTGTCGCGAACGAAGTTCAGGGCTGCCATGAAGGCCGAGGGCATTCCCACCAGCGGCGGCTATGGCGAGCAGTATTACGACGGTCTGCTCGACGAGGCAATCAACTCGCGCGGATTCCAGCGCCTGTGGCCTGCCGAGCGGCTGAAGGCCTATCGGGCGAGTTTTGACGAACTCAAAGGCAACAAGCAAGTTTGCGAAACGACCGTCGGCGTGTTCAACACCCTGCTTCTTGCCGACCGCGGCGACGTGGAGCACATCGTCGAGGCCGTCCGAAAGATCCAGGCCCACAGCGCGGCGCTAGCCTGATTGACGCCTCCCGTGGAACCCCACGGCTGATAGGTCTTGCGTTGACATCGCCCACCACTTGGGTGACAATGGGGGTTGTACGCATTCGCAACAGGAGCTACTTCCATGACACGCCTGTCCCGGTATGCCAACGCCGTCTCCCGCCGCCGCTTCCTTGCAGCGGCGTGCGCCGCGCCGGCGATTATTACGGGCGTGCAACCCGCCCAGACCGCGGAAATGCCAGCCGACGTGCCAAGCGAGGATTATCACATTGAGCATGGACGGATCAAGCAGTCGGTTTACGGCTGGCCCTTCGCGCCCATGCCCATGGAGCAACTCATCCGCGCGAGCCACCGAATGGGCATCCGGGCCATGGATGTCGGCAGGGACCAGTACCCGCTGCTGAAGGAGTTGGGCATGATGCCCATGATGACTGGCGGCCACGGCTTCAAGGTCGGGCCACTCAACCGGGTGAACCACCCGTTCTGTATTGAACGACTGCGCGATGCCATTGACACGGCCGTCGCGTGGGGCTCGCCGCATGTGATTACCTTCACGGGCATGCGCGAGGAAGGCATCTCCGACGAGCAAGCGGCCCAAAACTGCGTGGACTGCTGGAAGCAGGTGACCGGTTACGCCGAGCAGAAGGGCGTAAACCTATGCCTCGAAATCCTCAACTCCCGCGACGACACCCACCCGATGAAAGGCCACCCTGGCCAGTTCGGTGACGACGTGGACCTGTGCATCGACCTGATCCGGCGAGTCGACAGCCCGCGCATGAAGCTGCTGTTCGACGTTTACCACGTGCAGGTCATGAACGGCGACATCATCCGCCGCATCCGCCAGTACACCGAGTACATCGGGCACTACCATGTTGCCGGCGTGCCCGGCCGGGGAGAGCCGGATGACGCCCAAGAGTTGAACTACCCGGCCATCATGCGTGCGATTCTTGAAACGGGCTACACGGGCCACGTTTCGCAAGAGTTCATCCCCACCTGGCCTGACAAGCTGGCCGCCTTGCGTTACGCGGTGCGCAAGTGCGACGTGTAACATAACTTTCGCGTTCAGTGTTTGCTTCTTGACGAACTTCCACAACCACTCGATCAGGTTCAGCCGAGAGTTTGTACGGCTATACTCGGCGCGGCCCAAATCCGCGCTTTTGAGAACGCTCGGAGGGACGCAGCGTAGCTGGCCAGTTATGAAACCGACCGGGGCAGGCTCGGTGGGGAAGAGGCGGGTGTGCGGCCAGCTACTATGGGGGCGAGGGCTCCTCCACTAGTTCATATCGACGGATTTTGCGGTCGAGGGTGGATCGCTCGATGCCCAGGATGTTGGCCGCGCGGCTCTTGTTCCAGCCAGTGTGGCTGAGAGTCGCCCGGATGTGGTCGCGCTCCATGTCGGCTAGCGAGATGGGTGAAAAGTCCTTGCCTTCTCGTACCGCGGCAGCGAAGTCGGTCGTGTCGCCGGCCGTGGCCAAGTTGGTCAGCAAGAGATCGTCCTGGTCAATCTCCTGCCCTCGGCACAAAACGACCGCCCGCTCGATCACGTTCTTCAACTCGCGCACGTTACCCGGCCAGCGGTAGCGGAGGAGCATATCGCGAGCCGCCGACGTAAACCCACGAATCCGGCGGCCGGTCTCCTCGTTGAACTTACGGAGGAAAAAGTTGGCCAGTTCGCCGACGTCGTCCAGCCGTTTGCGCAACGGAGGCACAACGATCTCGACCACGCGAAGACGGAAGTACAGGTCGCGTCGGAAACGTCCCTCGGCTACGTCCTTTTCCAGGTCTCGGTTCGTCGCGGCGATCACCCGCGCGTCCACGGTTACCGGCTTGCTGCCGCCCACGCGTTCAAACGGATGCCCTTCGAGCACTCGCAGAAACTTCGCTTGGAGGCTGGGGCTCATCTCGCCAATTTCGTCGAGCATGAGCGTGCCCTTGTGCGCCGCCTCGAACTTGCCGATCTTGCGCTCGGTCGCACCGGTAAACGAACCTCGCTCGTGGCCAAACAACTCGCTGGCCAGCAAGGTTTCGCTCAGGGCCGCGCAGTTGAGACACACAAACACGTTCTCCTTGCGCGTACTGTTGAAATGGACCGCCCGAGCAACCAGCTCCTTGCCCACGCCGCTTTCGCCGCGTACGAGCACGGTTGCGTTCGTTCCGGCCGCGCGGCCAATCTGCTCGGTCACCGACTTAATGGCCGGGCTGCGGCCAATGATCTCGCTGCGCACGCCCAGCCGTTCGCGAAGCTGCACATTTTCCGTGCGAACTTGCGTTAGGTTGTCGGCCAATTCTTGCCGCCGGTGCAGGTTTTCCAATGCCACGGCCACCGTATCGGCCACGGCCAGGGTAAACTCCAGGTCATCGGGATCGGGTACCAGGCGCTCGTCGGTCGAGTACAGGTGGATCACGCCAAAGACTCGCCGCCCCCGGCGAATCGGAGCGCAGAGGACGCTCGTGGTGTAGATCTCGCCGGCACTGTCGCGGCTGCCAAGCGTGCTGTCGCCGAGCACATTTCGCGCCATCACCGCCTCACCCTCGCGCATCACGGTGGTCGAGAGCAAGTTCGATACGCGGTGGTAGCGCCGAGACGACGTCGATTGCGAGGCGACCACCTCGAGATCATCGCCCGTGGGCTCGCCCTGGAAGTCGCGAGGCACGAGCAATAGGGCGGCCGTATCGGTTTGTGTTCCCTCAACCAGTCCCGATAGCGCCAAGTCGGCCAGGGTTACCAGATCGGGTGCCTTGGCCAGTTCAAAAGCCAGCCGGCAAAGCTTCGCGGCCGCTGCCCCAATCTTGGACGTGCCGCTGATATCCGACTCGCCCGCCTCGAGAAACTTCGTCTGTCCGCGACGGTGCGTAATGGTCGTTGGTTCGCAAGCGGCCAGTACGCTGGAATCGTCATCGCTGGGCGGCTGGGTTCCAAGCTTCAGCCCCAGCGACCGGGTTACGATCGTGCTGGAATCGGCAAAGGCATCTGACAACCGGTGGACGAACACCAGTTGCGAGCGGCCAATTCGGATCATGTCGCCGGGTGTCAGGGGCCAGTCACCGGTAATGCGAGTATCGCCCACCAGAGTCCCATTCCGGCTGTCCAAGTCGCGAAGAATCCATTTGCCGCCGGACATGAACAGCTCGACGTGCGTCCGACTGCACCGCTCGTCCTTGATCACAATTTGGTTGGTCGGCGCGCGGCCAATCGTTATCGACTGCCCCGGAACCAGTCGGAACACGTCGCTCCACTTGGTGCCCTCGCGAATGACCAGATATGCAAGTTCCGACACGGACGTACTCCCACGAGTGCCATCTGACGCAACCGCCCCCTCAGCGGGCTAGCTGCCGCACCACCCATGCTACGAAACGGCCGAGCAGGACAAGAGAATCGAAACCAATCGGAACCGGGCAGCTTCCGGCGTCTCACCCCGCTCCCACCCTCCGTATCCTCCAAATACCGCTCCCCAAGATCATAGCTTAACGTGTCGAGGCACATCTTCGCAAGGACTGCGCCAGGACAAAGCACACATACAGGTGGCACAAACCCCTCCGGCGGCACCTTCTCCCAAAGTCAGGGGTTTTCCTTGCAGAATCCGTTGGAACGGATTAACCTATAATGTTGAGGCGAGTTGGGCGACCTACTGGCGGCTTGGCGAGTGCGCTGGCCGTGTACGGCTTGGGTCGTGGTCTTCCGCCTGTCGGAATGGGACAAGAGGCAACTGGTGGATGGTCGGGCTGTTTTGCGCCCGGCCCTCGCCGTAGTTCAGGAGACTGGTTTCATGCTCATGCAAAAACAGCTTTTCGCCTGCGGTGCGCGCCGCGCCTTGGCCGCTCTGCTTGCTGGTGCGCTGGTGTCAGCGCTTGGATTGCCGTGTTTCGGCCAAGTCCTTTCGAGCACCAACCGAGCCGTTGGCGGTATCTACACCGACGCACAAGGACACCTAAAGAACGCTCAGGTTGACGACCTTGGCGAGCTGGCTCGCCTGCACGCGGCCGCCCTGGCGCCGGTTCCTGGCGAGTTGGGAACCCGGGTCGAAGCCCGCAAGGTTTCGCTCAAAGGACTGGAGGCCGCGGTTCGTGACGCCGTTGAGAACGGTCGCGAGCTGCCTGACGAAGCGCGTTACCTGGCCGGATTGCAGCAGATCCACTATGTTTTGGTCTACCCGGAGCACAACGACATCGTGCTCGTGGGCCCCGGCGAAGGGTGGAAGGTCGACGCGCGAGGCAACGTGGTTGGCGTAACGACTGGCCGGCCCGTCCTGCTTCTTGATGACCTGCTGGTCGCGCTGCGCACGGCGCGCGGGGCCGCGCAACAGGCCATCAGTTGCTCGATCGATCCAACGGCCGAGGGTCTCCAGCGGCTCCGTTCGCACGTGAGCAAGCTGCGCACCATCGGCAATCCGGAGCAAACGGCTCGCGGCATTGAAGAGGTTCTTGGGCCGCAGCAAGTGAGCATTACGGGCGTGCCGCCGACGAGTCATTTCGCTCGCGTGATGGTCGCCGCCGACTACCGGATGAAGCGTCTGGCGATGGGTTTCGAACCGGCCCCGATTTCTGGGCTGCCGAGCTTCCTGTCCATGATCGGCGGGTCCGGGCACGGCATGAGCAATATGCTGCCCCGCTGGTGGCTGGAGCCGAACTATGAACCGCTGCTTCGCGACCCCGAGGGTCTCGCGTGGGAACTCCGCGGCGCGAAGGTCGTGGCCATGACCGAGGAAGATTTTCTGACGGCTACCGGCTCGACACAACAAACCGGCAAGGCCAACCCGATGGCGAAGCGTTGGGCCGATGGTATGACGGCCCGGTTTGACGATCTGGCCGTGGCGGAGCCCATCTTCGGCCAGTTGCGCAACTGCATGGAACTTGCCATCGTCGGAGCGCTGATTGTCCAAGAGAACCTGACTGAAAAGGCTGGTTACAGCATGCCGCTGTTGGTCGGCGCCGAGCAGCTCAAGCCCGAGGAGTTCTTCGCCCCCAAGCAAATCGATACCCAGGCAAGCCTCATGAAGAAGGGACGAAACTGGGTGATTACGGCATCGGGTGGCGTGCTGGTGAACTCGTGGGCCGTTGCTGCCCGGACCGAGTCGGGTGACGCCCCGGCCGCCGTCCGCGCCAAGGCCGCGCCTGCCGGAGCCGGTTGGTGGTGGAATTGAACACAACCGTACCGTGATTACGATCCTCGATAAGATTGTCGCCACGAAGCGCGGGGAGATCGCGCTGGCGAAGATCGTGGCCCCCGAGTCGGTGCTGCGTGAACAAGTCGCGGCGAACTCGCCGCCACGTGACTTTCTGGCCGCGCTGCAATCCAGGGCAAGGGGCGCGGAGGAAACGGGGAAGGGGACGCGCGCCAACGAGGCGCGCGCCCCCTTCTGCCCCGTGCGACTCATCGCCGAAGTGAAACGCGCCAGCCCAAGCCGTGGACTGATTCGCAAGGACTTCCATTCGGTCGACATCGCACTAACCTACCAGCGGCACGGGGCGAGCTGCATCAGCGTGCTCACGGATGAGTCGTACTTCCAGGGAAGCCTCGGCATTTTTCGCAACGTGCGCGAGGCCGTGGATCTGCCGCTGCTGCGCAAGGACTTCATTATCGATCCATACCAAGTGCTCGAAGCCCGCGCCGCCGGCGCGGATGCCGTTTTGCTCATTGCCGAATGCCTCGACGACTCGCGGCTGAAAAGCCTGCACGACGCCATCTGCGAGTTGGGCATGACGCCGCTGGTGGAGTTGCACGACGCCGGCAATTTGCCCCGCGTCCTGGCTGCCGGGGCAAAGCTGATCGGCATCAATAATCGTGACCTGCGCACGTTCCGCACGGACCTGGAGCATACCTTGCGGCTGTGTGCCGAAGTACCGGCCGACCGCGTCCTGGTAAGCGAAAGCGGCATTCGCACCCATGCCGACGTCGAACGCCTCGCGGCCGCCGGCATCGGCGCCATGCTGGTGGGCGAGTCACTCATGGTTCAGCCGGACATCGGCGCTGCCGTCGATGCGCTTCTCGGCGTCTCGGCCGCGTAACGCCCAATCACGACCCGAGGACGGCAATGGCCACGTCGGCGTTGAGATTCGGGTTGTCGTCCACCAGTTGGCCGGTGGCCGTGTCGAGGGCGAGCCGTTGAAGAATGTGAAACCCTTCGTCGCGGCATAGCTGCTCGAAGTCGGCAAGGGACAGGAATCGCACGTTGGGCGTGTTGTACCAGTGGTAGCCTTCGGCCGCGAAGACGCGCGGCGCGCGTCCTTCCTCGGCCAATTCACGCCGCAGCTTATGGTAGCCGAGGTTCGGAAAGCTCACAATCGCCCGGCGACCCACCCGCAGCATCTCACGCATCACGCGATGCACATCCATTACCGTTTGAAGCGTCTGCGACAGGACCACGAAATCGAACTGTCCGTCCGCGAAAGCAGGCAGGCCGCGGTTCAGGTCGTCCTGCACGACGTCGAGCCCGCGACATACGCAAGTGCGGATGGCCTCCTCGTCGAGTTCAATGCCCACCAGATGATCATGCCCCTCGCTGCGCAGCCGGGCCAGAAGCCCGCCCGTGCCGCAACCGAGGTCGAGCACGCTTGCGCCGGGCGGGATCAGTTCGACAATGCGATCGTAATCGAGTCGATGGCGATGATGGAAGATGCTCGTGAGGCTCTGGCTCTCCATGTCGCAAGCACAGCCGTCAACGGCGCAGCAATCGGCAGGCTGGTTCAGCGGGGCATCGAGGTTCGCCAGAAAACTCCGCACCAACGCCCCATGGCTCGGTAAATCGTTGGCCAACAGAAAAGCGTCGTGTCCGCAATCGCTTGCCACGTTGCAGTAGCTGACCGGTCGATTCCTCGCCAGCAACGCATCGACCATTTCTCGCGACTGAAACGCGGGAAAGAGCCAATCACTCGTGAAGCCGACAATAAGCCATCGGCACCGGGAGCGGGCCAACGTCTCGGTAAGATCGGCCTGCGTCGCGCCTAGGTCGAACAGGTCGATTGCCATGCTCAAGGTCAGATAGCTGTTCGCATCGAACCGCTCGCCGAACCGGTCGGCCTGATGGGCTAGGTACGAGCCGACGGAAAACTTGGTTTCAAACTGGCTCTGGATGTCGTGCGGATGAAGGCGGTCGGCGTCGAACTTCCGCATCATCGCCTCGCGCGACAAATACGTGATGTGCCCGAGCATGCGAGCCAGGGCAAGACCGACCAGCGGTCCCCGCGGCCGATCGTAGTATTGGCCGTCATGAAAGTGCGGGTCGCGGATGATCGCATTGCGCGCGACAATGTCGAACGCCAGGGCCTGGCTGGTCAAACGGGGCGCGGTCGCCATCGCCACGGCCCCCGCCGTCCGATCGGGGAAGCGAGTGGCCCAGTCGAGCGTTACGAACCCACCCAGCGACCCGCCCACCACGCAACGCAGTCGCCCAATGCCCAGCCAGTCCAATAGCATGCGCTGTACCTCAACCATGTCGGCCACGGTCACGACCGGGAAGTCGGCGCCATAGGGGCGGCCGGTCGCCGGATTCACGCTATTTGGACCGGTGGTGCCGCGGCAACCACCCAGCAGGTTCGGGCAGACGACGAAGTATCGGTCCGTGTCGATTGGTTTGCCGGGCCCGACCATGATGTCCCACCAGCCCGGATCGTCCGATTCGTCGTGCCTGGCTACGTGTGAATCACCCGAAAGCGCATGGCAAACGAGCACTGCGTTGTCACCGGCCGCGTTCAGCTTGCCGTACGTCTCGTACGCGACCGTCAGCTCCGGCAGGCATCCACCGCGAGCAAGCGAAAAGGGTGCGTTGAAGGTGACCGAATAAGCATGACGAAGCGGCCTCGCATGACGAAACGCATCGCTACTGTCGAACTCTTGTTCTCGCTCCTGGCAATCACCCATCTCTCGGCGCGTCCCCGGCTTTCGCGTCTGCCACTACCTGCATGGAATTATTGTACAATCTTACGAAAATGAAGAAAGCGGTGCCGAACCGCGTGTGCGGTAAGACTTTCTGGCGAATGCAAGGAAACTGGCCATGTTTTGCAGGAAGCAGTCGGAACGAACTCGTGAGAAGAGATGTCCAAGCACTAAGGTTGGCTGAAATCAAACCCTACTGACGAGGGGGGGCTTAGTTGGTTGATCCCGACAGGCGTATTATTCACGATAGGTAGGGTGGGTCAAACAAGCCGCTTCTTTGGTGGGTCATCG